>CABYUS010000013.1 GCA_902522225.1 uncultured Pelagibacteraceae bacterium | reverse complement strand
TTGCTGTGGTTGCTATCAAATAATCATATTTTTTAACCGCCAGTTCTAAAGTTTTATAAACTTTGGATTTTTTTATAATATCTTTTGCTCCTACTGAAGTAGCTAATATTTTATCATTTGGATATAAGGGTTTAGGATCAATAACAACTAATTTATTAAAATTAAAATTTTTAATAGCTCTGGCTGAGGAGCCAATATTTTCTGATAATTGTGGTTTATGTAATATAAATGAAATATTTTTATTCTTCATCAATCTAAACCATGACTTTTGCTATAATTAGAAATATTTGAAGTGAATAGATTTTTAATACCATTTTTATTTTGCCAGATAGAAACTTTTAGTGGAAAACAAGCGGCCTGATCACTTGAATGACTTTCGCTACAATCTCCTCCAGGACATGCAGATAAAATACCTAGTATATTTGTTTCAGCATAAAATTCTAAATAATCGCCTTTGCGTGAAGGACTCGCTTTCATGAAATATTGCTTTGTATCATTTGTAAATCCTGTGCACATAAAAACATTTAATACATCATGTATTAAATTTTCAGCTTTATTTAAATCAATCCCTTTCTCTCTAATTAACGCTCGCAGTAAATTTGAATGACAGCAATAATGATAATCGTCTCCAGATAGTAATTTTAGGGTATAAGGATCACACCTAGTACCAATTACATCATGCACAGATGCGCCATCATTATCGTAACCATACCAATCTAAACTATCCCAGGAAATTGTTGCCATAGATCTTAAATAAGGAAAATTACTATACATTCTATCACCAACTGATAAATGAGTCCCATAAAGAGCTCTAGTTTTACCTGAGTAAAACTTTTCATTTAAATTATCTGCGTTAAATAAATTTAAATCACCAACTTGACTTCCTTCGATACATTCAATTCTAAAAAATTGACCCGCTTTAACTTTAAAACATTTAGCATCTCTAGGTGGAATTATAACTTCATTAATTAAATAAATTTTTTTTCTTTCTTCTAATAATACCTTGAGATTATTGTCTTTTTGTTTTTCTACATGATACGATATTACTAAATTATTATTTGTTCTTTCTAATGCATCAAGCGGTTTTTTCGAAAATTTATTGATTTTCATTAACTTGTAGTGCTTGCTGGAGCTTTATCCTTAAATAACTTATAATCTAAGCTATCAATTAAAGCTTTAAACGAAGCTTCAATAATATTTGTAGATACACCAATAGTAAACCAATTAATACCTTTCGAGTCTGTGCTTTCTATAGAAACTCTTGTAACTGCCTCTGTTCCAGTATTAAGAATTCTGACTTTATAGTCTACTAACTTTAAGTCTTTTAAATATGATGAGTATTTAGCTAATCTATCAACATTATTTCTAATTGCATTATCAAGTGCATTAACTGGACCATTGCCCTCGCCCGTGCAAATAATTTTTTCTCCATCAACTTCTAGTTCTGCTTTTGCTGAGGAAATTATTTCACTTTTATTATTTTTTTTAACAGTAACATCATATTCATTGATAGAAATATATCTTGGTATTTTGGCAATAATTCTTCGTGCCAATAATTCAAAAGATGCATCTGCACCATCATAACTATAGCCTATAAATTCTCTATCCTTAACTTCTTCAAGAAGTTTTTTAATTTTAGGATTATCTTCTTCAATTTCTATTCCAATTGTTTTTAACCTAGATAATATATTTGATTTACCAGATTGATCAGAAACAATAATATTTCTGTGATTGCCTACCTCTTCTGGTTTAATATGCTCATATGTTTTGGGATCTTTTTGAACAGCTGATACATGCAGGCCTCCTTTGTGTGAAAAGGCAGCAGCTCCAACATAAGGCAAATGCTTATTAGGTTTTCTATTTAAAATTTCATCTAAAAGTCTAGAACATTGCGTAAGATTTTTTATATCATTATTTTTAATATTGGTTTCAAATAATTTTGAGAAATTTTTTTTTAAGTGGAGCGTAGGAATTATTGACATTAAATTTGCATTTCCACATCTTTCACCTAATCCATTGATTGTTCCTTGTACTTGTCTTGCACCAGAATGAACTGCTGCTAATGAGTTAGCAACTGCATTTCCAGTGTCATTATGGGCATGAATACCAAGATTTTTACCTGGAATATGATTTGTGACCTCAGAAACTATTTCGGATATCTCATTTGGCAATGTTCCTCCATTAGTGTCACAAAGAACAACCCATCTAGCTCCATTGTCATATGCTGCCTTTATACATTGAATTGAATATTTTGGATTATTTTTATATCCATCAAAAAAATGTTCAGCATCAAACATAAAATCTTTTTTTTCTTTCACAAAATGTTTTGTGCTATCAACTATGTTTTCTAAATTTTCTTCATTTGTAATTTCTAATGCTACATCAACATGAAAATCCCATGCTTTGCCGACTAGACATACTGCTCTAGTATTGCAATTTAATATAGCTGCAATACCTGGATCATTTTCAGCACTTCTGCCAGTTTTTTTTGTCATTCCAAAAGCAGTTAATGTAGAATTTTTTAGATTTAAATCTTTCTGAAAAAACTCTGTATCTGTTGGGTTGGCCCCAGGCCATCCCCCTTCTATATAATCTACCCCCAGACGGTCTAGTGCTGAAGCAATTTTAAGTTTATCATCAATTGAGAAATCAACACCTTGAGTTTGCGCTCCATCTCTTAACGTTGTATCAAATATATATACTTTTTCTTTGGTCATTTAAATTTCCAGGACGTTTTACCATCTTTATCCTCAATTAAAATACCTTTATCAGAAAGTTCATCTCTAATTTTGTCAGCTTTACCAAAATCTTTATTGGTTCTAGCTATTTCTCGAGCCTCAATCATGGATAAAATATCCTCTTGTGACATTCCTACTAAAGATTTTTTAAAATTTTCCCATTCTTTAGCATTAATGTTAAATAGACCAATAAATTGACACGCTGTTGTAAAAATCTCTTTGTCACTATGTTCACCATTAACCGCTTTATCAAAAAGTTTATGCAAATTGGTTATATAAGCTGGTGTATTTAAATCATCATATAGTGGTAATAAATCATTCGTAGAAATAAGAGTTTTAGAATTAGTCTCAACATAACACTGGTACCATTTGTTTAATGTCTTTTCACTTTCGTCCAACAACTTATTACTCCAATCTAAGGGTTGTTTATAATGTGTTGATAACAGAGCTAGTCTTAAAACTTGTCCACTAATTTTTTTTTTAAAATCTTTTATTTTTAGAATATTTCCTTGAGACTTAGACATTTTTTCTTTGGATATAGTTATAAATCCGTTATGAACCCAATAATTAGCAAATCCATCTGTATCATTAGCACATACTGATTGTGCTATCTCGTTTTCATGATGTGGAAAAATTAAATCTCTTCCACCTCCATGAATATCAAATTTTTCACCTAAATATTTTTTGGACATAACTGAGCATTCTAAATGCCAACCAGGTCTACCAGGTCCCCAAGGTGAATCCCAAGATGGTTCATTATTATTTGATGGTTTCCATAAAACAAAATCTTCATTGTTTATTTTATTATCAGATACCTCAACCCTTGAACCAGCAATTAATTCATCAATATTTCTATTTGATAATTTTCCATAATCTTTAAATTTTTTAATTTCAAAATAAACATGTTTTTTATTTAAGTAAGCATATTTTTTATTTATTAAATCATTAATCATTTCAATCATCAATGAAACATTATCTGTTGCCTTTGGTTCATTTGTTGGCACATCACAACTCAAGTAATTGCAATCATCATGAAATCTCTCTGTAATATTCTCTGTTAATTCTTTGATAGAAATACTTTTTTCATTGGAAGCTTTAATGATTTTGTCATCAATATCAGTTATATTTCTTACATAAGAAACATTTTTTTTTCCATATTTGCACTTTAAAACTTTATATAAAATATCAAAAACTACTAATGGTCTAGCATTTCCAATATGCGGGTCATCATACACAGTGGGTCCACAAACATACATACCAATATTTTTTTCATTCATTGGTATAAATTTCTCTTTTTTATTACCTAAGCTATTTGTTAAATAAATATCTTTATTCATATCTTTAGAAATATACCTAAATTATTGATTTGTGAATCTAATTGATTAATTAGGTATCTTGCATACTGGAATTGGCTCCATTTTATGCAAATTTATTTTTCTAATTTTTAGATATTTATCTCTATTGATAGAATTTTCATTAATCATCGCCTCTTCTAACTCTCTATATGAAAGACCTAATTGACCTTCGTCAGTTCTACCATCATCCCATAAGCCATCTGTTGGTGGCGCTTCAATTATTTCATCAAGAATTTTTAATTCTTTTCCTAGCTCCCAAACTTCTGTCTTATTGCAATCTGCAATGGGTGAAATATCGACTCCTCCATCACCATATTTTGTGTAAAACCCAACACCGAAATCTTCAACTTTATTACCTGTTCCAACAACAATACCTTTATTAGCTGCTGCAACTTGATAAAGAGTTGTCATCCTTAATCTTGCTCTTGAATTTGCCATTCCATGCTCATTATCAAAATTTGATAACGATGATTGGAATTCATTAAATAGATTATCTAATTTAATTGTATACCCTTCAACGTTTTTAAAATTTGTTTTCAACCATTCTAGGTGTTTTTGACTAAGATCATGCTGATTAGATTTTTGTTTTATAGGCATTGATAAAACAATGGTTCTTAAGCCCGTCATAGCGCTCAATGTGCTTGAAACTGATGAGTCAATTCCACCTGAGATACCTATTACTAAAGATTCAGCTTTTGAAGGCATAGAATCGATATAATTAGAGATCCAGTTTTTTATAAATAATACTTTTTCACTAGCTTTCATAAGACTAATATATGAATTAATTTATTTTTTTAAATGATTATGATGCCGCTCTTATTGAGTTTTTTGCATAGGTGGAATTCTTTTTGATCTCATCTGAAATTAAAAAGGCTAATTCTAAGGCTTGATCAGCATTTAATCTTGGATCACACTGAGTATGATATCTGCTCGATAAATCTTGATCTGATATATTTTTTGCACCACCAGTACATTCTGTAACATTTTGTCCAGTCATTTCAATATGGAGACCGCCAGCATAAGATCCTTCGCTTTGATGAACTGCAAAAACGTTTTTTACTTCACTAACTACATCATTAAATGGTCTTGTTTTAAAACCAGTTGTTGATTTAATTGTATTTCCATGCATTGGATCACATGACCATATAACATTTATTCCTTCTTTTTTTATTGATCTAATCAATTTTGGTAAAAATTTTTCTACATTCTTATGACCAAATCTTGAAATTAGAGTAATTTTACCTTTTTCATTTATAGGGTTAAGTAAATTGCAAATTTTTACAATTTCTTCACCTTTAGAAGTTGGTCCACATTTAATTCCAATTGGATTTTCAATACCTCTACAAAATTCAACATGACCACCATCTAATTGTCTCGTTCTATCACCAATCCATACAAAGTGCGCTGAAGTATCATGATATTCACCTGTAGTTGAATCAACTCTTGTCATGCTTTCTTCAAAAGGAAGATGAAGTGCCTCATGTGAAGTCCAAAAATTAACAGTTTTCAGTCTTCTATTAAAGTCTGCGTTAATCCCACATGCATCCATAAACGCTAATGCATCAGCAATTTTATCTTCAAGTTCTTTAAATTTTTTGGCCTGTGGGCTCTTTTTAATGTAACCTAAATTCCATAAATGAACCTTTTTAAGATCAGCAAAACCACCATGACAGAATGCTCTTAAAAGATTTAAAGTAGAAGCAGATTGTGAGTAGGCTTTAAACAATCTCTTAGGATCAGGGACTCTAGCTTTTTTGGTAAATTCCATTGCATTTATATTATCACCCAAGTAGCTTGGCAATTCTAGATCTCCTTGCTTTTCAGTTGGAGCACTTCTAGGTTTTGAAAATTGACCAGCAATTCTACCCAGCTTTACAACTGGTAACGACGCTGAATAAGTCATAACTAAAGACATTTGAAGTATTACTTTAAAATAATCTCTGATATTATCAGGATTAAATTCTGCAAAACTTTCTGCACAATCTCCACCTTGTAATAAAAACGCTTTACCATCAACTACTTCCGCAAGCTGTTGTTTTAAATGTCTTGTTTCACCAGCAAAAACTAATGGTGGAAAACTTCTAATCTTGTTTAGAACATTATCAAGTTCGTCCGCTTCAGGATAAACTGGTATATGTTTAACTGGATATTTTCTCCAACTATTTATGTTCCATTTTTTCATATTCAACCTGTAATTGTTGTATCAGAGTTTTTTAATTATTCAACAGTTACAGATTTTGCTAGATTCCTAGGCTTATCTATATCGTAACCTTTTTTTAATGCTGAAAAATAAGCTAATTTTTGTAATGGTATAGTTAATAAAAATGGAAGCAAATCATTGTTAGCAGTCTCAACTTCAATAGTCTCCCATATATTTTCTGAAAAAACATCGTCTTCACTCTTATTAGTAATCAGTAAAACTTTAGCTCCTCTTGCAATAACCTCTTGCATATTTGAAATAGTTTTTTTGTAATAATTATCTCTAGGCGCTAAAACTATAACCGGCATACCATCTTCTATCAAAGCTAAAGGACCATGTTTCATCTCACCAGCAGGATATCCCTCAGCATGGATATATGACAATTCTTTTAGTTTAAGAGCTCCTTCTAAAGCAATTGGAAATGAAGTACCTCTTCCAAGAAACATGCATCCTTTTGCATCTGAAAATACATTCGCAACTGAATTTATTTTATTTTCTAGCAAAAGAGTATTTTTAACTTTGTTGTGTAAATTTTTTAAATCTTTAATCTTTTCTTTATATAATTTTTGTTCAATGTTTTTTGTTAGAAATGAAAGTTTTAAAGTTAATATATACAACACCAGCATCTGTCCTAAAAAAGCTTTTGTAGAGGCGACACCAATTTCTGGTCCACAATGGGTTGGCAATACAAAGTTTGCCTCTCTAGCAATTGAGCTTTCAATAACATTGACAATTGCACATGTTTTCATATTATTTTTTTTACATAAATCTAAAGCTGCAAACGTATCTGCTGTTTCGCCAGACTGAGATAGAAAAATATAAAGTGTTTCGTTCTTAAATTTATTTTTTCTGTATCTAAATTCAGATGCTATATCTACAGAAATCTCAAAATCTGTTAATTCTTCAAGCCAATACTTGGCTACAAGACATGAATGATAAGCTGTACCACAGCCAATTAAAGTTATATTTCTTATATCTTTTTCATTCCAAGGAAAGTTAAATATATTAATATCATTATTTATTTTATCTATATATTCATTAACACAATTGTTTATTACATTGGGCTGTTCATCAATTTCCTTTGCCATGAAGTGCTTATAATCTCCTTTATCATAATTTTTTTCATCTGAAGATAAGGTTAAAATCTTTTTATTGATTTTAGAACCCTGTTCATCAAAAAATTCAACTTGATCATTATTTAAAATACAAAATTCACCATCATTTAAATATGAAATCTTATTTGTCATTGATTTAAGTGCATATGAATCTGAGCCTAAATAGTTTTCACCGGGACCATAACCAACCGCTAAAGGAGATCCTCTTCTAGCGCCAATAATTAAGTTTGGATAATCTTTAAATATCATGCCTAAAGCATAACTACCTTGGAGATTACTAAGCATTTTCATTACAGCATCTTTAATTTTATATTTTTTTAAATATTCTGACACTAAATAAACTATAACTTCTGTGTCAGTTTGAGATTTAAAGTTGTAGCCTTTTTTAATAAGATCTTTTTTCAACAAAGTTGAATTTTCAATTATGCCATTATGAACTACCGATACCTCATTAGAAGAATGGGGATGAGCATTAACATTACTGGGTGCACCATGGGTAGCCCATCTAACGTGACCAATACCAATGTTTCCACTCGTATCTAGTTTTAGAAGATTTTTTTCTAATACATCTACTCTGCCTTCACATTTAACTTCATTGATTTCTCCATTATTTAATGTTGCTATACCAGCTGAGTCATATCCTCTATACTCCAGTTTTTTTAAAGAATTTAAAATTTCAGACGTAACTTGCTTTTTTCCAATAATACCTACTATACCACACATAAAATTACTTTTTTCTTTTGTAGTTTATAACTTCTGTTTGAGAAGTTCTTGTCAAAGCAAGAGAATTTTTTTTAACATTTTTTGTAATCACAGAACCTGCACCAACAATACTACCTTGATTTATAATTAATGGTGCAACCAATGATGAGTTTGATCCAATAAAAACTTTATCTTTAATTTTTGTTTTATGTTTTTTTATTCCATCATAATTACAAGTTATAGTTCCAGCGCCGATATTTACTTTTTTTCCAATTTTTGTATCTCCAATATATGACAAATGATTTACCTTTGAGTCTTTGCCAATTTTGCTTTTTTTAATTTCAACAAAATTTCCAACTCTAGAACCTTTCTCTAAAAACGAACCAGGTCTTAATCTTGCATAAGGACCAATTGATACATTACTTGATATAATACACTCTTCAAGATGAGAAAAAGAATTTATTTTAACATTGGATCCAATCTTTACTTTTGAACCTATAACAACAAACGGTTCAATAATTACATTTTTGCCAATTTTGGTATCTTTTGATAAATATACAGTTTCAGCATCAATCATTTTTACACCTTGCTTAATAAATTTTACCCTCAATTTTTTTTGAATTTTTTGTAAATTTGTTTGTTTCATTTTAAAATCTCTATATTAAGTATATGATATAATTAATTCACAAAATATTTCTTAAAAATACTTTGCTTATGACTCAAAAATTAACAATTTTATTTGATTTGGATGGAACATTAGTTGATACAGCGCCTGATCTAGTGAATGCTCATAAACATGTTATGAAAAAATTTGGTTTTGAAACTAAAGCTACCGACGATATTAAAAAACTAGTAGGCAGAGGTGCTAAATCTTTAATTTATAGATCTATATATAATACTGCAAAAAAAGAGTTCAGAAAATTCACTGACGAAAGTACAAAAGAGGAAATGGTAAAAGAATTTATTGATTATTATGGAAGAAATATTAATAATGAAAGTAAGTTGATAGACGGTGTTATAGATTTTTTATCTTGGTGCAAAAATGAAAAAATTTCAATGGGTGTATGTACAAACAAACAAGAACATCTTGCAATTGATTTGTTAAAAAAAATTAAAATATATGACTACTTTGAGTATGTTGCTGGAAGTAACACTTTTGAATATTGCAAACCTGACCCTAGACATTTAACAAGTGTCCTAGAAATAATGAATGGTAGTATAGAAAAAAGTTTAATGATTGGTGACAGTGAGACAGATTCAGATTCAGCAAAAAATTGTGGTATGAAATTTATTTTATTAGAGGATGGCTATACAGAAAAGAAGGTATCAGAAATTCATCATAACCATTTAATTAAAAATTTTGTTGGTTTAGAAAAAATTGTAAAAAATTATCTAAATGATTAATTTTGAACTAGTTTTAGCATTAGTAAGTTTTTATACTGTGATGTTTATTACACCTGGACCAAATAATGCAATGCTAACTGCTTCTGGAATTAAATTTGGTTTTAAAAGAACAATTCCACATTTAATAGGTATTCCAACAGGACATATCTTTCAGATTGCCTTAATGTGCTTAGGTCTTGGAAAAATATTTCAAACCTATCCATTTATTCAGGAATATTTAAAATACATTTGTGCTGTTTATCTTTTGTATCTTGGTTATAAAATTATTGGATCATTTAAAAATATTAACAATGAAAAATCTAGGCCTCTTAAACTATATGAAGCCTCATTATTTCAAATTGTAAACCCAAAAGCTTGGGCTATATCATCCTCTGCTGCAGTAGGTTTTTTCCCAAGAGGAGAAAATCTAATTCTTGCTGTTTTATTTATGTCTTTAATTGGTTTTATAGTTTGCCTACCATCTATAACTGTATGGGCACTTTTTGGATCTTCGATAAGGTCTATAATAAAGAATAATTATATTAAAAAAATTATTGAATACTTCATGGCATTGCTATTGCTCTTAACTTCTATATATATAATTATGTATTAAATACCTATGAGAATTCATCAAGTAAAAACTTACCCATCAAAAACTAAATTTAATAAAAAAAAACACCTGGCATGGAAAATTGCTGAAATTGCAAGCGATAATGCAAAATTGAATAAAGACTCAATAGAAATGGTTATCAATAGAATTATAGATAATGCTTCAGTTGCTATTGCATCTCTTAACAGAGGTCCTGTCATTACCTCTAGAGAAATGGCATTTAAACATCCTAGAAAATATGGCGCCACTTTATTTGGAGTTGATACAAAAAAAAAATTTGATTGTGAGTGGGCTGCTTGGTCGAATGGAACTGCTGTAAGAGAACTTGACTTTCATGATACATTCCTTGCTCAAGATTATAGTCATCCTGGAGATAATATACCGCCTCTTCTAAGTGTTGCTCAACAAAATAAAAAAAGTGGTCTAGATTTATTAAAAGGAATAATCACTGCCTATGAAGTCCAAGTTAACTTGGTTAAAGGAATCTGTTTACACAAACATAAAATAGATCATATAGCCCATTTAGGTCCTAGTGTTGCTGCTGGGATTGGATCAATGTTAAAATTAAATACTGAAACTATATATCAATCAGTGCAACAAGCTCTGCATACAACCATCTCGACAAGACAGTCTAGAAAAGGGGAAATATCTAGTTGGAAAGCTTATGCACCTGCTCATGCTGGTAAGTTAGCAATTGAAGCTGTTGACAGAGCAATGCGTGGTGAAGGTGCCCCAAGTCCAATTTATGAAGGTGAGGATAGTGTAATTGCGAGAATACTAGATGGAAAAAGTGCTAAGTACTTAGTTCCACTACCAAAAATTAATGAACAAAAGAAAGCAATACTAGAGACATATACAAAAGAATACTCTGCAGAATATCAATCACAAGCACTAATAGATATTGCTAAAATACTAAATAAAAAAATATCAAATCTAAATAATATTAAAAAAATAGATATATATACTAGTCATCATACTCATTATGTGATTGGAACAGGTGCAAATGATCCTCAAAAAATGGATCCTAATGCAAGCAGAGAAACATTAGATCATTCAATCATGTATATATTTGCAGTAGCATTAGAGGATGGAGATTGGCACCATGTGAAATCATATACCAAAAAGCGTTCTAATAAAAAAAGTACAATTAAAATATGGAAATCTATCAAAACTCATGAAGATAAAAAATGGACTAAAAAATATCATAACCCTGATCCAAAGAAAAAAGCTTTTGGAGCAAAAGTAATTGTAACGATGAACAATGGAAAAAAAATAATTGAATTGCTAGAAAGAGCTGATGCTCATCCTTATGGTGCACGTCCATTTAAAAGAATTAATTATATAAATAAGTTTTTAACACTAACGAAAGATATTCTAAATAAAAAAGAAAGTGACAGATTTCTCAAAACTGCACAGAAACTTAAAAGCTTGAAATCAGGTCAATTAGATAAGTTAAATATAACTGTCAAAAAAAATCAATTGAAAAAAAATTTTAAAAAAGGGATATTTTAATGCATTTTGTTCAAAAAGAACCAGTAGACAAAAGATTAGATTTTGTAAATAAATTAAAAACAAATAAAATTTTAAGAGTACCAGGTGCCTATAATCCATTAACTGCAAAATTGATTGAAGAAATAGGCTATGATGCTGTTTATGTATCTGGTGGAGTTATGGCTAATGATCTTGGATTTCCAGATATTGGTCTTACTACATTGGAAGATGTAAGTACAAGATCTTATTTAATATCTAGAGTAACAAATCTACCTACCATCGTTGATATTGATACAGGCTTTAAATCTTGTGAAACTACAATACAAACATTTGAGGAGTTTGGGATTGCAGCGGTTCATTTAGAAGATCAAATAGAGAGGAAAAGATGTGGCCACTTAGATAATAAGGAACTTATTTCTAATAATGAAATGGTAAAAAAAATTAAAGAGTGCGTTAACTCAAAAAAAGATCAAAATTTCAAAATTATTGCAAGATCTGACGCTAAAAGTGTTGAAGGTATAGATAAAATGATTGATAGATGTAAGGCTTATATTGATGCTGGAGCAGAAATAATATTTCCTGAGGCTCTTGAAAACGAAAAAGATTTTGAAAAAGTAAGAAAGGAGCTCAATTGTTACTTGTTAGCTAATATGACTGAATTTGGAAAATCTAAGTTATTTAACTACAAAGAACTAGAAAATTTTGGCTATAACATTGTTATTTATCCTGTAACAACGCAAAGATTGGCAATGAAAAATGTTGAAGATGGATTGAGAGACATTTATAAGAATGGACATCAAAATAACATAATAGATAAAATGCAAACAAGAAAAAGATTGTACGAATTAGTAGAATATGAAAAATATAATGATTTAGATGAAAAAATTTATAACTTTAGTACAGAAGGCCACGAATAATGACAGTAGATATTAAAAAAGGTTTAATGGGTGTCACAGTTGATGAAACTGGTATTTCTAAAGTAATGCCTGAAATAAATTCATTAACGTACAGAGGTTATGCAGCTCAAGATTTATGTGCTAATTGTGAGTTTGAGGAAGTGGCGTACTTAATACTAAATGGCAACCTTCCTAGTAAAAAAGAACTAAAGAAATTTGAAAAAGAAGAACGTAAAGAGAGAACTTTATCTAAAAGTCTAATTAATATTATTAAACAGATACCAAGGAAATCTCATCCAATGGATGTAGCTAGAACTGCTGTGAGTGTTATGGGATTAGAAGATAAAGAAGTTACAGATAATTCACCAAAAGCAAATTTAAGAAAAGCAATGAGAATTTTTTCAAAAACTCCAACGGCATTAGCTGCTTTTTATAGGTTGAGAAAAGGAAAGAAAATTATTGCTCCAAAAAAAAAATTTACATTTGCTGAAAACTTTTTTTACATGTGCTTTGGAAAGGTTCCAAATAAAGAAATTGTTAAAGCTTTTGATGTGTCATTAATTTTATATGCTGAACATAGTTTTAATGTTTCAACTTTTACTGCAAGAACAATTACTAGTAGCTTATCTGATATTCATGGAGCAATAACTGGAGCTATAGCCAGCTTAAAAGGTCCTCTTCATGGTGGTGCTAATGAAGAAGTTATGCATATGATGAAAAAGATCAAAAAACCTGAAAATGCAGATAAATGGATTAATAATGCATTAAACAAAAAAGCTGTAGTAATGGGTTTTGGTCATAGAGTTTATAAAAGTGGTGATTCAAGAGTTCCTACTATGAGGGAATATTTTGGAAAAGTTGCGAAAATTAAAAAAGATAAAACTTATGAAAAAATTTATGACATTGTTGAAAAAGTCATGATTAAGAGAAAAAATATACACCCAAATGTTGATTATCCAACTGGACCCACATATCACTTAATGGGATTTGATACTGATTTCTTTACACCAATATTTGTTATCTCTAGAATAACAGGTTGGTCAGCCCATGTAATGGAGCAACATTCAACAAATAAACTTATCAGACCTTTGGCTGCATATAACGGAAACAAGTATAGAAAAGTTAAAGTGCTAAAAAAAAGATAACTTATAAAACTACTTCAAAACCTTCAAATTGTGGATTCCCAAGATACAATTCTTTATGTTGTCCTGCATTCTTATGAGCTAACCTAAACGATTCTGATTTGGTCCAATTAAGAAAATCATTTTTTGAATACCAAATGCTATGAGAGGCGTATAGTGAAAAATTATCTTCTTTAGCTCCTTTTACGAGATGAAACTCTTTAAAGCCAGGAACATCACTTAAATATGTATCTCTTTCTCTCCAAACTTTTTCAAACTCATCTTCTTTTCCGATCACTATTTTAAACCTATTCATTGCGATAAACATCTTGTGATTTTAATAGATCTTTCTTAAAATTTTTTATCACAGATTGTCGCAGCTAAATAATACCTACTAATAAACAAAAAATAATTAGATTTTACTTATTTTTTTTAAAAAATTTAAAATTTAATTGTTATATATATTTTATGGATAATCTACTTAAACATTATAAACCAAAAAATCTAAGTGATCGAATAGCATTATCATTTACAAAATTCTTAAGATTTTTAGCAGATACTTTTTTTAAAAAAAAATATGGACATAGAGCAGTAGTTTTAGAGACCGTAGCTGCAGTTCCTGGAATGGTTGCTGGTATGTTGTTACATCTTAAATCTTTGAGAAAAATGCAAGACGATCGAGGTTGGATTAAAACTTTATTAGATGAAGCGGCTAATGAGAGAATGCATTTAATGACATTTATTAAAATTGCAAAACCCACTTTCATTGAAAGAATTATAATTATGAATGCTCAATTTATATTTATAATTATATATTTATTAATTTACCTAATATCTCAAAAAACAGCCCACAGGATAGTAGGTTATTTTGAAGAAGAAGCAGTCACAAGCTATACAGAGTATCTTCAAGAGATTAAGGAGGGGAAAATAGAAGATATTAAAGCTCCTGAAATAGCAATTAATTATTGGAACCTTCCATTAAATTCTAAGTTAAGTGATGTTATAGAGGTGATAAGAGATGATGAAGCAAGTCACAGAGACGTTAATCATAGTTTTGCAGATATTTTAAATAACCGAAAAGTTCAAAAAGTCATTAATGAGAAAGAAAACAAAGTAAAAGAAAAAGTTAATAGTTAAAATCTTTTTTAAATATAAAAGATTACTTTTTCAGGATCTGGTCTTCTTCTTTCCGTTGGCTCCTCTACTTTATGACCTATGTAGATAAAACCTGATATTTGATCTATCTTTGGTCTTCCGCCTAAATATTGTAACATTTTATTATTATACGCATACCACTCTGTTAACCATTGTGCTGCATATCCTAAAGATTGCGCGCAAGATAAGAGGTTCATGCACATAGCTCCAGAGGATAAAACCATTTCCCATTTTGAAATTTTTGGATGTTCAACAGGAGTTGATAAGACCGCTAGTACGACAGAAGCTCTTTGAAGTCTTTTTGCCTCTATTTCTAAATTTTGTAAACCTGCATTTGGATTTTCTCTCTTATACTCTGATAAGATAATTTCTTCATCTATAGTTTTTAATTTATCGTCTTTTATAACTATTATTTTCCAAGGGTTTAATGCTCCATGATCTGGCACTCTTATTCCTGCATTAATAATTTTTTTTAAATCATTCTCGTCAATTGGTTTGGGAAGCATTTTTTTTGCTACTACTGATCTTCTTTTCATAAAGAAGTTATCGGTTTGACTCATGGTGCCTCTTATCCCACTCGTATTTTATAAAAAAATATTAACTAAATGCATCTGTCCATGAACCTTGTGTTGATGCTTTTGAATATTCTGTAGCCCTTCCCTCAAAGAAATTCATATGTTCAACAGCATTAAGCATTGTATCTAACCAAGTTAAAGGGTTTTTATCTATATTATAAATTGGTTCTAGTCCTAATTGAGTAAGTCTTCTATTAGCAATAAATCTAATATAGTCTTTAACTTCTTGCGCTGTTAAACCTTCCATTGGTCCCATTTCAAATGCTAGATCGATAAAAGCATCTTCATGCTCAATAATAGTTCTGCAGGCTTCATAAAGCTCTTTTTTAAGTTTTGGAGTCCATATCTGAGGGTTTTCATTTATAAATTCTTTAAATAATCTTATCATTGAATTACAGTGAAGTGTTTCATCTCTTACCGACCAAGTTACAATCTGTCCCATTCCTTTCATTTTGTTATGCCTTGGAAAATTAAGCAAGATGGCGAAACTTGCAAATAATTGAAGACCTTCTGTAAAAGCACTAAATACAGCAACTGTTTTTGCGATATCTTCTTTTGAATTCACGTTAAAATTTTGCATATAGTCATATTTATCTTTCATTTCTTTATATTTCATAAATGCAGAATATTCCGACTCTGGCATACCAATGGTATCAAGCAAATGTGAATAGGCAGCAATGTGTACTGTCTCCATTGCTGCAAAAGCCGTCATCATCATTAATACTTCTGTTGGTTTAAATACAGTTGTGTAGTGTCTTAAATAACAATTATTAACCTCGACATCTGCTTGCGTAAAAAATCTAAATATTTGAGTTAATAGATTTTTTTCAGCTTGAGTTAAATTTTTTTGCCAATCTCTAACATCATCCCCAAGAGGTACCTCTTCTGGTAACCAGTGAATTCTTTGTTGAGTTAACCAAGCATCATAACACCATGGATATCTAAAAGGTTTATAAACAGGATTTTCAACTAATAATCCCATTTTTTTAGGTTGAATTATTTCAGAATTAACTTTTTTGACTACTGACATGATAAACACTCCTCATATTTGTTTTCATCTTCTTGCAGTTTGTTTTTTGATTTATATACATTTGCTGTTACATCCGTTGAATTTGCGTCATTCACATTTTCAGCTCTTTGAATTGATTTGGATCTGCAATAATAAAGGCTTTTCAATCCTTTTTTCCACGCTTGAAAATGTATTTGATGAAGATCTTTTTTATGAACATCTGCTGGTAAAAATAAATTAATAGATTGAGCTTGTGATATATGTGGAGTTCTGTCTGCACTTAAATCAACTAACCATCTTTGATCCAATTCAAAAGCTGTTTTAAATACATCTTTTTCTTCCTGTGTTAAAAAATCTAAATGTGATACTGAGCCCTGATTAGTTGTAATACTTGACCAAACCTCATCAGTATTTTTGTTATGCTTCTCTAATATTTCAGTAAGGTATTTATTTTTAACATTAAATGAACCTGAGAGAGTTTTATGCGTAAAACTGTTAGCAGCTATAGGTTCTACTCCAGGTGAAGTTCCACCACAAATTATTGATATAGACGCTGTTGGTGCTATAGCAGTCTTATTCGAAAATCTCTCTTTGAAGCCATATTCTTCAGCGTCAGGACAAGCTCCTCTTTCTTCTGCAAGTTGTTTAGATGCTGCGTCTACTTTAGTTTGTATGTTTTCAAATATTTTTTTATTCCAAACTTTACTCATAACAGACTCTAATGGAATTGAATTTTTCTGAAAATATGAATGTAGACCCATTACTCCTAATCCTACACTTCTTTCTTTTTCTGCTGAGTATTTAGCATCACTAAATTGATCTGGTGCATTTTTGATAAAGTCAGATAAAACATTATCTAAAAACCTCATTACATCACCAACAAAATTTTTATCATCTTTCCACTCGTCATATTTTTCTACATTTAGTGAAGATAAACAACAAACAGCCGTTCTATCTTTTCCTTCTTTATCAATGCCTGTAGGTAGAGTAATCTCACTACATAAATTTGATGTCTTAACAGTAAGACCAGCAAGTTTATGATGCTGAGGTATTTGTCTGTTAACAGTATCAATGAAAATAATATAAGGTTCACCTGTCTCAATTCTTGCAGTTAAAAGTCTAATCCATAAATTTCTTGCAGAAACAGTTGATTGAACAGCTCCATCTTTTGGACTCTTTAATGCCCACTGCTCATCTAATTCTACAGCTCTCATAAAAGCATCAGAAACAAGCACACCATGATGTAAATTTAATGCTTTTCTATTTGGATCGCCACCAGTTGGTCTTCTCATTTCAATGAACTCTTCGATTTCAGGATGATCTATTGGTAAATAACATGCTGCTGAACCTCTTCTTAATGAACCCTGGCTAATTGCCATTGTTAACGAGTCCATAACTTTTATAAAAGGTATTATTCCAGATGTTTTTCCAACCCTACCAATTTTTTCACCAATTGATCTTAAGTTGCCCCAATAACTTCCTATGCCCCCACCTCTAGCAGCTAACCAAACATTTTCGCTCCAAAGATCTAAAATTCCATTAAGGCTATCGCCTGCTTCATTTAAGAAGCATGATATTGGCAAACCTCTTTTTGTTCCACCGTTGGACAAAACTGGAGTTGCAGGCATGAACCATAAATTACTTATATAATTATAAATTCTTTGGGCATGCAAATTATCGTCAGCATAATGACTTGCCACTCTAGCAAATAAATCTTGAAAAGATTCATTGGCTCCTAAATATCTATCAGTCAATGTAGCTTTGCCAAAATCAGTTAAATTTGAATCTCTGCTTCTGTCTATTTTAATTGTAATCCCTCTTTCATTTTGAAAAAGCTCTGTTTCATTTGTTAAAGTGAACAGATCAGGGCCTTTTGCCTGATTTTGCTTTAAATCATTTACATTTGGGCTATATTCAGAGACAGCTTTTCTGATTGCCTGAGTAAGAATTTTGTTCATAATACCTTTTGTTACTTAATTTATTAAAAAACAACTATATGTTGTGTGTGATCATGGTAAATATACTATATAAATACTGAAATCAATAGAACATTTATAGAACATTATAAAAATAAATCAAATAAAAAATTAAACCCAAACAAAAAAGTCTATAAAAACATAGCATGAAAGAAGGAATAAAAATTAATCCATTCGGTTTTAGAGAATATGACGCAAGATGGCTATACCCTAAAGATATCAATGCTGAGGGAATCAAAAATGTAGGAAAAGGATTTGGAACCCAAGTAATTAAAAAAAAAAAAGGTGCAAGAGTAACTGTTGGTCATGATTACAGATCGTATAGTGAAGAAGTTAAAAAAAACTTTATAGAGGGATTAATTTCAACTGGGTGCAATGTTGAGGATATTGGTCTGTGCCTATCACCCACTGTTTATTTCTCACAATTTAAATTAAATACAGATGCAGTAGCAATGATCACAGCTAGCCATAATGAAAATGGGTGGACAGGTATTAAAATGGGAATTGAAAAAGGTCTTACGCATTGTAAAGACGAAATGTCAGAATTAAAAGATATTGTTTTAAATAAAAAATTTACTAATGGATCAGGATCAATCAAAGAAATAAGAGAATTTAACAAAATATATATTCAAGAACTCTCAAAAAATAAAATTAATAAAAAAATTAAAGTTGTCGCAGCATGTGGAAATGGTACTGCAGGAATTTTTGCACCAGATATTTTAAGAGGTATAGGTTGTGAAGTTATAGAACTAGATTGTAATTTAGATTACTCATTTCCAAAATATAATCCAAATCCTGAAGATATGAAAATGTTACATGAAATTGCAAAATGTGTGAGAGAAAATGAAGCAGATGTTGGTTTTGGATTTGACGGAGATGGAGATAGAGTTGGTGTAATTGATAATAATGGAAATGAAATTTTTGCAGATAAAATTGGACTATTAATTGCAAGAAATATTTCAAATAAATATAAAAATTCAAAATTTATAGTAGATGTTAAATCTACAGGTTTATTCGAAAAAGACGAAATTCTATCTCAAAATAAATGTAAAACTATATATTGGAAAACTGGACATTCATATATTAAAAGAAAAGTTAATGAAGAAAATGCTATCGCAGGATTTGAGAAAAGTGGGCATTTCTTTTTTAATAATCCTTTAGGATATGGTTTTGATGATGGTATTAACTCAGCAATACAAATATGTAAACTATTGACAGACCATAATATTAAAATGAGTGAAATGATTAAAAATTTGCCGGAAACTTTTCAAAGTCCTACAATGGGTCCTTTTTGTGAAGATGATGAAAAATATAAAGTGATTGATGAATTATCAGATAAAATTCAAAAAATGAAAAATAAAAATATAAAAATTGATAATTTGAACATTGAGAAAATTTTAACTGTAAATGGAATTAGGTTTACTTTAGAAGACAATTCGTGGGGACTAATTAGAGCTTCATCTAACAAGCCGTCTTTAGTTATAGTTACCGAAAGCCCAACTTCAAAAGAAAGAATGAAAAATATATTTTATTTTATAGATAAAATTCTACAGAGCACTGGAAAAATTGGGGAATATGATCAGAAACTTTAAAACCGAGGCAGCTTCAGTCTCCCTCCACTGCCTCTTATTAATTTTATAACCGATTCTTTAAAATTTATTTAACACGTAATAATTGAAAAAACGTTTAATTATGCGATTTTTAATTAATGTTCAGATACTCAAAAAATGATCTAATTGAGACTAAAATTAAAAAAGTGCCAAATATTTTACTAAGGATGTTTTTATTAATTTTATAAACTGCTTTAGCTCCAATACGTGCCATTATCATAGTAATAGGTACAAAAACTATAAATCCTAATAAATTAATATAACCAAAGCTAAAAGGAGTATTAATATTATCAATAATTTTTCCACCTACAATCATAGTTATTGAACCTGTTGTTGCTATAAGAAAACCCACTGCAGCAGCTGTTCCAATCGATTTCCTTATATCATATCCAAAAGTTCTCATAAATGGCACCATTAATGAGCCACCACCAATACCTAGTGGAACAGAAATAAATCCAATTATAACCCCAGTTACATTTTTAATAAAATCAGAGATTTTTTTTGGATTGTTTACAAGTTTTTCTCTTAAAAAAATAAAAAATAAACCAACTATAAAAGCAAAAATTGAAAAAAATAAAACTAAAGACGGGGTTTTTAAGTTAACAGCTAAAAATGTACCTGCAATAACTCCAATTAAAATAAATATACCAAATGATTTTACCATTTTAAAATCAACGGCATCATATTCCATATGAGTTTTGGTTGATATTATGGAAGTAGGTATAATAATCGCTAAAGATGTTCCCACTGACAAATGCATTCTAGTTACAATATCAAAATCTAAAACTGTAAAAGCATAATATAAAGCAGGAACCATTATAATTCCTCCACCAACACCTAATAAACCAGCCATAAAACCTGCAACAGCAGCAGCGAGAGATAACACAGTTAATAGATTTATAATTTCATTATAATTTAAATTTTCCATTATAAGTTTACCTTATTTGCTTTTTCATTATTTTGAGCAATAGTCATAATATGTTTTGTTTTTTGGAAATCAGAATCTCTTGCCATCATATTGTCACTTAAATATCTTTTCCATTCCTTTGACCCAATTTGTCCATGGTATAAACCAACTGTATGCCTCATAATATGGTTTACTTTTGTACCAAGTTTTACCTCTTTTTCTACATACTCTAATAATTTCTTAGTTACATCTTCTCTGCTAGGATTATCTGAATTACCAAATATTTCTTTTTCAATTTCTGCTAATGAATATGGATTTTGATAAATTGATCTTCCTATCATTACTCCATCACATTTGTTTAAATGATTTTTAATTTCATCTATTTTAGATATACCACCATTTATTATTATTTCTAAATCTGGATTATGTTTTTTAATTTCATAAACCATTTGATAATTAAGTTTTGGTATGTTTAAATTTTGTTTTGGTGACAAACCTTTTAATATTGCTTTACGAGCATGTAATATAAAGGTTTTACAACCTGCTTTTCTAATTTTACCAATAAAATTATTCAAATATTCAAAATCTTCAATATTATCAACTCCAATCCTAGTTTTTGCAGTTACGGGAATTTTGCAAGAATTAACCATTTCATTTATACAATCAGAAACAAGATCAGGTTCTTTCATCAAGCAAGCCCCAAACATATTTTTTTGAACCTTTTTACTTGGGCAACCAAGATTAATATTAATCTCATCATAACCCATATTTTCTGCGATTTTTGCCACCTCTGCTAACTCTTTTTTATCTGATCCTCCTACTTGTAAAGCCAGAGGTTTCTCTTCTGGGCTATAGGAAAGAATTTTAGATCTATCTCCATGTATCGCAGATTTGGTTGCTACCATTTCAGAATATAACATTACATTTGTGCTCATTAATCGTAAAAAATAACGATCATGTCTATCGGTGCAATCCATCATTGGTGCTACTGATATTTTTCTACTAATTTTTTTTTTAATATCCAAGAGGTTTACCCATTATTTTATCAGGCAGCCAGGTGACTATTTCAGGGAAAATACAAAGAATTAAAATTGCTAAGGCCATAATTATCATAAAAGGAATTGAGCCTTTCAAAATTTCTTTTAAACTAACATCAGGAGTAATGCCTTTAATAATGTAAAGATTTAAACCTACAGGTGGTGTAATAAGACCTATTTCCATATTAATAGTAAATACAATAGCAAACCAATATGGATCAAATCCAAGGGTTGTTACCACTGGCAAGAGAATTGCTGAAGTCATAACAATTACTGCAACAGGTGGTAAAAAGAAACCTGCAATTAATAAAAAAATATTGATAAGTAAAAATATTATCCATTTATTTGAGCTTAATTCCACCATACTTTGTGCTAAAGATTGAGTTACATAAAGTTGTGAGAGGGTGAAAGCAAAAAGATAAGAAGCTGCAATGATAAACATTATCATAACACTTTCTTTCATTGAAACTTTCACAATATTCCAAATTTTTGATGGTTGATAAATTTTATAAACCACTGCTATCATTACAAAGACCAAAAAGGCTCCCACTCCAGATGCTTCTGATGGTGTAGCAACACCTCCATATAATACATATAAAACACCGGCAATAATTGCTAAAAAAGGTAATACTCTTGGAAGAACTTCTAATTTTTCTTTTAAAGTGGGAGGTTTTTTTATTTTTAATGCCTTAGCAGCATTCTTATCAATATAATAACTATGAATTAATGCCCAAACTGCAAACATAGCAGCCAACATAAATCCAGGTATCAAACCACACAAAAATAATCTTCCAATTGATGTACCCGTTGCTATTCCATAAACAATTAAAACAATACTTGGTGGAATTAAAACTCCAAGTGTACCCCCAGCTGCTATTGTTCCTGTTGCTATTTGATCAGAATAACCTCTTTTTCTCATTTCTGGAATTCCCATAGTTCCTATTGCTGCACAAGTAGCAGGACTTGATCCACTAAGTGCAGCAAAAATTGAACATGCACCAATATTTGAAATAACTAAACCACCTGGCACTCTCCATAACCATCTATCAAGACCTGTATATAAATCTTTACCTGCTGGAGAATTTGCAACAGCCATTCCCATTAATATGAACATTGGTATAGATAAAAGAACAAATGAATTTAATCCTGCATAAAATGTTTCAGCAAAAACGTCCAGCATTTGAAATCCTTCAAATGTAACTAATAAAGTTATGGATACAAAACTAAGTCCAAAAGCTATAGGGATACCAGAAAACAGAACTAGCAGTGTAAAAACAGCAACAATTATGGCTATTATCAAAGGATCCATTAGTTAATATCCTTTTCTTCAAATAACTTAATGATCTCTGCAACGTATTGTAAAATCATTAAAATTGCGCCTATCATCATTGAAGAATACGGGATCCATAAAGGAGGGTCCCATACCGTGCCAGTTGTATAATTTTTAACAAATGCCTCTTCTACCATTAGATAACCAAAGTAAAAAAGTATCAGAAAAAAAACCAAACTTAAAAATGAAGTAAATATCTTTAATCTAATTATATTTTTTGTTGATAAAAAATCGTATATCCATTCCATACTAACATGAGCTTTTTCACTTAATACATAAGCACTTCCAATAAAAGTAGAAGCAACTAAAAGCATTGTCACAAGTTCAGTTTGCCAAGTTATTGGTCTTTGAAAAAAATATCTTTCAAAAACGAGTTCTACTATTACTAAAATTGAAAGAAATAACGATATTACAGCAAATGCTCCACAAGCTTTCGAAATGTAATCGCAAAATTTTAAATAATTTTTTTTCATAAAAAAAACCCCTGCTTAATATAAACAGGGGTTCTTTATATACTACTTTATTTAACTGCTAAAGCCATTTCCATTAGTTTATCACCACCTGGAACTTTTTCAGCAAACGCTTTATGTGAAGATTTTTTAGCAATCTCAACCCATGCTGCATGATCATTTGCATCCATATATACTAATTTAACACCAGCTGCTTTATACGCGTCTTCAAATTTTTTATCTAAATTTTCGACTTGCGCTGTCATATATTTTTCTGCAACTTTTCCTGCCTTCATTAAAGCATCCTGTTGTTTTGAGTTTAATTTATCAAAACTCATTTTTGACATTAAAATTGGCTCATACATAAACCATAAACCAAATTTTCCTGGAGGTGTAGCGCATGAAACTTGTTCATAAATTTTGTAACTAACAAAACTACCTGAACTTGTGTTAGCACCAGTTAATACACCTGTTTGTAATCCAGTATAAATTTCAGAGGATGGCATACTTTGAATTCCTGCTCCTGCAGCTTCTAACATTTGGTTAAATGCTTTTCCAGCAGCTCTCATGACTTGTCCTTTAGCATCACTTGGATTTTTGATACATTTAGTTTTTGAAGCAAAACCTCCACCTAACCAAGCATCAGATAGCACAACAACACCTGCATCATTAATTATTTTTTTAATTTCTGTCATCATAGGACCCTTATTAAATCTTAAGGCGTGTTCATGATTTTTAACAGTTCCTGGCATTAGAGTTGCATCAAATTCTGGATGAAACTTTGAAGCGTATGCTAATGGGAATGCAGAAATATCCAATTGACCAGTAGTCATTGGCTTCCATTGCTCTTTTGGTTTGTATAAAGATTTAGCTGGATAAATTCTTATATCTAAATCTACATTTGCTTTTTTAACTTCATCTGCAATTATTTGAACCATTTCATGACGTGGATCATAAGAACCATCGGCTCTTTGTGTTCCAGGCCATTGATGGCTAGCTTTTAATGTTACAGCATAAGCTGAACCAATTAATGTTGTCGCTAAAATTACAGAAGTAAAATAAATACCTATTTTTTTTAACATTATTTTCCCCTATTGTTTGTTTTTTGTATAAGCTATATTAAAGTTAAATTGTCTCAAAGAGTCAATATAACCAAATAACAAAATAATATGATTAATGGACCGTTAAAGAATTTGCTTGTTGTTGATTTAACTCGAGTTCTGGTAGGGCCATACTGTACGATGATGCTATCAGATCTTGGGGCAAGAGTAATAAAAATTGAAGCTCCAGAGATTGGAGATGACTCAAGGAAATTTGGTCCATTCATAAATGATTATTCAGCATACTTCATGTCTTTAAATAGAGGAAAAGAAAGCATTGCTCTTAACTTAAAAAAACCTGAGGATAAAAAAATATTTGAAAGTATCGTTTCAAAGGCAGATATTTTAGTAGAAAATTTTAAACCAGGTACTTTAGAAAAATGGGGCTTGGGATGGAAAGAGTTATCTAAAAAATATCCAAAGTTAATTTACGCCTCTGCTTCAGGTTTTGGACAGACTGGTCCTTTAAAAGAACTCCCAGCTTATGATATGGTTGTGCAAGGTATGGGTGGACTTATGAGTGTTACTGGGCAACCAAATTCAGAGCCAACAAGAGTGGGAACTTCTATTGGAGATATTACCGCAGGATTATTTACAACAATTGGAATCAATGCAGCTCTGTACGATAGAGAAAAAACTGGAAAGGGAATGTATATAGATGTTTCAATGCTTGATTGTCAAATTGCAATACTTGAAAATGCTATTGCAAGATACCTATCTAAAAATGAAATTCCAAAACCGATGGGATCTAGACATCCATCAATTGCTCCTTTTGAAGCCTTTAAAACCAAAGATAGTCATATCATTATAGCTGCCGGTAATGATAAGTTATTCGAAAATCTATGTAATTTTTTAAAGATTTCCGAAATATCAAAAGATACTAAGTTTATTACAAACTCTAAAAGATCAGAAAATATGGATGAACTGAAAATTATTTTAGAAAATAAATTAAAAGAAAAGAAAACTTCAGAATGGGTAAAAGGTATGGAGGAATTAAAGATACCTTGTGGGCCAATTTTCAATATTAAAGAAGCTGTGGAAAATCCACAAATTAGAGAGAGAAACATGATCGTCAAATCATTTCATAAAGTTGTTGGAGAGTTTAGAACTGCGGGAAATCCTATTAAAATGTCATCTTATAATGATAGTACAACTCGTGGAGACATACCTGATCTAGATGAACACAGAGATAAAATTATAAAAGAATTTTGTAATTAAAAATAATTACTCTTCACTATTTTCGTTTTCAGTATTTTCTTGCTCTTGCAAGTCTTCTAATGATAAGTCTTCTGAATTATCACCTGCTTCATTAATTTCGGGTTGTGCAGTTTCAGCTTGTAATGTATCGTCGCTTTCAGATGATTTTTCTAGACTTTGAGGTTTTTCCGGAATTTTTCTTGCTCTTTTAGAGGGTAAAATTGGTACCCCACTTTTTGAAATCTCCCCTTTATATAAATTTTCAAAATCATCTCCAATTTCTTCTTCCTCTTCAGAATTATCTTCAACTTGTTCAACATGTTTTCTAAGTTTATAAACAGCACTTTCAATTAAATCTGGAACCTTAATATTTTCATCAGCAATTTCTCTAAGAGAAACGACTGTATTTTTATCATTATCTCTATCAAGAGTTGGTTCTAAACCTGCATTTAATTGAGTTGCTCTTTCTTTGGCCACTAAAACTAGCTCATAAGGGCTATCTACTTTATCTATACAA
>CABYUS010000012.1 GCA_902522225.1 uncultured Pelagibacteraceae bacterium | reverse complement strand
CTTGATGCACCAACTGGTCCCATAAATGGCATCCCTGAAATTGCCAGAGCAGCAGATGAAGCCGTAATTGACAAAATATCAGCTTCATTTTCTTTATCATATGAAATTACTGTTGGTAATAACTGAACTTCATTTTTAAATTCATCAGGAAATAAAGGTCTTATCGGTCTGTCAATTAATCTTGAAATTAATGTTTCTGCTTCTGTTGGTCTTGCTTCTCTTTTAAAATATCCTCCAGGTATTTTCCCTGCTGCATAATATTTTTCTTGGTAATTAACAGATAATGGAAAATAGTCCATATCTGGGTTTACTTTTTTTGCACCAACAACTGTTGCTAAAACTACAGTTTCTCCACATCTTGCTATAATAGCTCCGTCAGCTTGTCTTGCAATTTTTCCTGTTTCTATACTTATTTTTTTTCCTGCTACTTCTATTTCTTTTTTATATTCTTTGAACATTTACTTCCTTAAATTTAGTTTTGATATTACGTTTTTATAAGACTCAATTTTATTTTTTTTTAAATAGTCTAATAATTTTTTTCTTCTATTTACTGCTCTTAACAATCCAACTGATGAATGCTTATCTTTCTTAAATTGCTTTATATGTTTAGACAAATTTTCTATTTTATCTGTTAGTTGGGCAACTTGAAATTCTGAAGACCCGGTGTCCTTTTCATGAATTGCAAGTTCTTTTGCTTGTTTAGTCATTTTTTTCCTTATTTGTTTGTTATTTTTATTAAATTCTCAATTTTTTCTGCATACTCAAAAGATTCGTCTTTTACAAAAAATAATTTTGGTAAAAATTTCATTATTATCTTGCTAGATAGTGTCTTTCTTATAACAAAAGAAAACTCTTTTAATTTTGTTATAATCTCTTTTGCGTTTTTACCACCTAATGGCATTACAAAAACTTTTGCAGTTTTTAAATCAGGACTCATTCTAACTTCAGTGACTGTAATTTCTTTAGTTGATAAATTTGGTATTTTTGCCTCATCTCTTATAAAAATTATTCCTAAAGACTGTTTAATCATTTCTCCAACTCTTAATTGTCTTTGTGAAACTGGTTTTCCTAATTTTCTAGACATTATATCATCCTCTCAGTAGTAGTAGAACTGAATACCTCTATTATATCTTTTTTTTGAAAATCATTAAAATCTTTAAGAGTAATACCACATTCTTGCCCAGCCTCGACTGTCTTTACTTGGTTTTTTTCTCTAAAAATAGTTGATATTTTTCCAGTATAGATAATTGAACCATCTCTAATTAATCTGGCATTTGCAGTGCTAGAAACTTCTCCATCTGTAATTTTTGATCCAGCAACTTTACCAGCATTAGATACTTTAAAGATCTCTAAAATTTCTGCAGAACCTAATACTTGTTCAGTAACATCTGGAGATAAAAGACCAGACATTCTTTTTTTGATAAAATCTAATACTTCATAAATTATGTTATATGAACAGATTATTATTTTTTCTTTTTCTGCTAATTGTTTTGCTTCTTTTGTAGGCTTTACGTTGAATGCAATAAGCACGGCATTGGAGGCTTTTGCTAAAGTAATGTCAGTCTCGGTTATCATTCCTATATCTGATAAAATGATATTTGGTTTAACTTCATCATGTTTTATTTGTGAAATAGCCCCTTTAATAGCCTCAGATGAACCATGAACATCTGATTTTATAATTATATTAAGTTCTTCCGAAACCTTATCTTTAAAAGCAGATTCTTGCGTTACAACATTTAATGGATTTTTTCCCTCTTTAAACTCTTGTAATCTTGCATCACACAAAGATTTTGCCTCTTTTTCTGAGTTTAGAACTAAAAAATCATCTCCAGATTTTGCTGCTCCATTAATTCCTAATATCTCAATAGGTGAGGCTGGATGAGCTTCGTCTATATTCTTACCCTTATCATTTATGATTGCTCTAACTTTTCCCCAGTGTAATCCACTTACAAAAAAATCTCCTTTTTTTAATGTTCCAGATGTAATAATAATATTTGCAACAGGCCCTCTTCCAATATCAATCTTCGATTCCAGAACAACAGCTGTTGCTTTTGATTCATAATCAGTTTTAAGATCTAAAATTTCTGCTTGAAGTACAATTGATTCTACTAATTTATCTAAGTTTTGCTTTGATTTAGTTGAAATTTCAACCATTAACGTATCTCCAGACAAATCTTCAGCAATCAATTCGTATTCTAAAAGTTGATTTTTTATCTTTTGAGGATCTGCTTCAGGCAAATCACATTTATTAATAGCAACCACAATTGGTACGTTAGCAGCTTTAGCGTGTTTAATTGATTCTATTGTTTGAGGTTTTACACCATCATCAGCTGCTACAACTAGAACAACTATATCTGTCAACTTTGATCCTCTTGCTCTCATCTCAGTGAATGCTGCATGCCCAGGTGTATCTATAAAAGTAAGTTTATCATCCTTGTGTTCTATTTGATATGCCCCAATGTGTTGAGTTATTCCTCCAAATTCTCCTGATACAACATTCGCACTTCTCAAAGCATCTAGAACAGAAGTTTTCCCATGATCAACATGGCCCATCACTGTAATTATAGGAGGTCTATTTTTCAAATTTTCTGTTCTTGAATCTTTTATTTTTTGGATAATTTCCTCAGCTTTTGTCTCACGAATTGGATTATGACCAAATTCTTTTACTAAATACTCAGCTGTATCAGCTGCTAAAGTCTGATTAATTGTTACAGTAACACCCATTCCTAATAAATGTTTTATTACACTTGAGGATTGCTCGGCCATCCTATTTGCTAATTCCCTTACAGTAATGGCTTCAGGTATGTTTACATCTCTTTTAATTGGTTTTAAACTTTCTCTATAATCTTCCTTATTAATTTCTCTATTTTCTTTCTGCCTTGCTCTTTTTAAAGAAGCCAAACTTCTTGTTCTTAGACCTTCCTCCTCATTTAATGCCCTTGATATAGTTAATTTTAATTCTCTTCTTTTGGTTACAAGTTTATTTTTTATATCCTTGGCTGGTAACTCTCCTTTAAGCCGTCTTGTTGCTCTCTGTTCAGCTAATTTTCTTCTCTCATAGTCAGTAGGAATTTTAAGTGATGGATTACTAATATTATTTTTTTTCTGATTAATAAAACTTTTGCTTGAGGTATTATTTCTAGGAGTAAAAGGTTTATTTTGAATACCTTTAAAATTAAATTTATTTTTCTTTTCTATTAAAACTGAGTTTTTACTTTTAGTTTTTGCTATCTCAATATTGCTTAAAGATTTTTTTGCATTACCAGATATTGTTAATTTTGTTTTTTTGTGTTCCATAACTCATCTCTCTAATTATAAATTTTGTCTCTAGCTGACATTATTAGCTCATCAGCTTCATTTTTTGATAATGCAAAATCTTCTAAATAACCTTTAATTTTTACTCTCTCACCTTTTACAATGTCTATAACACCAGTTAATTCATCAGAAGACAAGTCTGCAAAATCTGAAAGTTTTAGTATTTTTTGTTTCCCTAATGTCATTAACATTCCTGGTGTAAGGCCTTTGTGTTCAATTAATTCGTTTTCTAAGCCTAAATCTTTAATTCTTTTAGATATTTCTTCTTGATCTTTTTGATAAAAATCGTCTGCTCTCCCTATTAGTTCTTTGGCAGTATCTTCTTCAATACCTTCAATTTTTGAAAGATTTTCAACACTGGTATCTTTTATTTCCTCTATAGTTGAAAAACCCTCTGCAACTAATAACTGACCTAATGTTTCATCTAGTTCTAAATTTTTAACAAGATTTTCTGTCTTTTCTTTAAACTCAATTTGTCTTCTCTCAGAATCTTCTTGATCGGTCATTATATTAATTTCGTAATTTAATAATTTTGTTGCTAACCTTACATTTTGACCTCTTCTTCCAATAGCTTTACTCAAGTTATCCTCACTTAATATTACATCTAATTTTTTTTGTTCATTATCCACATTAACCCTTTGAACTTCGGCAGGTGATAAAGCGTTCGAAACAACAATCGCTGGATCTTCAGACCAATTTACAATATCTATTTTTTCACCTTGTAATTCATTTACAACAGCTTGAACTCTGCTTCCTCTCATTCCAACACACGCCCCGACTGGGTCTAAAGAATTATCAATAGCTTGAACACAAATTTTTGCCCTACTTCCTGGATCTCTAGCTGAAGATTTTATTGAAATTAAACCATCATAAATTTCTGGAACTTCTTGTGTAAATAATTTTTCCATAAATTTTGGATGTGCTCTTGATAAAAAAATTTGCTGACCTCTAGTCTCTCTTCTAACATCATAGCAAAATGCTTTTATTCTATCACCAGGTTTAATATTTTCTCTTGGAATTAGTTCATTTTTTTGAATAATTGCTTCAGTTTTTCCTAAATCCACAATTACGTTTCCAAATTCCAGTCTTTTTACGATTCCACTCAAAATAGAATCTTTCTTGTCTATAAAATCATTAAATTGTCTTTCTCGCTCTGCTTCTCTAACATTTAGGCTAATTACTTGTTTAGCAGTTTGCGCTGCTATCCTTCCAAAATCAAACGATGGAAGTGTCTGTAAAACCTCATCTCCAATTTTTTTATTCTGTTCGCCCCCTTCAATTTTTTGAGCCTCTACTAAACTAATTTCTGTATTTGTATTTTCTGGTTGATCAACAATTATGAGTTTTCTAAAAACCCCAATATCTCCACTATCTCTATCAATTTGAACAGTAATTTCATTCTCCTGACCAAACTTAGATTTTGCAGCTTTAGCAATACCACTTTCCATAGAGCTTATTATTAACTCCTTATCAATAGATTTTTCCAATGCCACAGCTTCAGCTATTCTAAGAAGTTCTAATTTATCAGCACGTTTGTTTAGCATAATATTTTATCCAAAAAAAAATGGGCCGAAGCCCATTTTTGAAATTTCAATAATGTAACCTTAATATAGGTAATTTTGAGAAATTTACAACTTTTTTACTTTTTAAAAACCCCTGATTTGTCAGTTTTTTCCCAAGAAAAAGAGCCATCAGACTCAGGATCTCTTCCAAAATGTCCATAAGCTGCAGTTTTTTGATATATTGCTCTATTTAAACCAAGCATTTCTCTTATTCCTCTAGGGCTTAAATCAAAATTTTCATTTATCAATTTCTCAACATGCATATTTTTTTCTTCGTCATTATCAAACAAATCTACATATATTGATAAAGGTTTAGAAACACCAATTGCATATGCTAATTGAATTAGACACTTGTCAGAAACTCCTGAGGCAACGACATTTTTTGCAAGATATCTTGAGGCATATGCTGCTGATCTATCAACCTTTGTTGGGTCTTTTCCTGAAAAAGCACCCCCACCATGTGGTGCCGCTCCACCATATGTGTCAACAATAATTTTTCTGCCAGTTAAACCACTATCTCCATCAGGTCCGCCTATTACAAAATTACCTGTAGGATTTATATAAATTTCATTTTCATCAAGACTACCTAATAAATTTTTTGGAATAGATTTCTCAATATATGGCATGCAAAGCTCTTTTACTTTTGCTAAGTTAACATCTTTAGAATGTTGTGTAGAAATCACTACTGATTTTACAGCTGATGGTTTACCATCTTTATACTCAATAGTAATTTGACTTTTTGAGTCTGGCTCAATTCCGTTAAGATTACCAGATTTTCTATCTTCAGCCATTAATCTAAGAATTTTATGAGAGTAATGAATTGGAGCAGGCATAAGTACATCTGTTTCATTACAGGCATAACCAAACATAATTCCTTGGTCGCCAGCACCTTCATCTTTATTACCAGCTGAATCAACTCCCATTGCAATATCAGCTGATTGTGAGTGTAAATGACTTTCAATTTTAGTTGCATCTCTCCAAGTAAAACCATCTTGGTCATAACCAATATCTTTAATGCAATCTCTAACTTTAGAAACTAATTCATCTTTATTAATATCAGGTCCTCTTGTTTCTCCAGCAAGAACAACCTTATTTGTCGTTGTTAAAGTTTCACAAGCTACTCTAGCTTGTGGTTCCATGCCTAAATATGTATCAACAACCATGTCAGATATCCTATCACAGACTTTATCTGGGTGTCCTTCAGACACAGATTCGCTTGTAAACAAATAGTCTTTTTTCATTATTATCCCCTTTTGAATTTTGTTAAAAAAAGAAAAAAACTAATATAAATTAAGATTAAATAAAAGAAAATTTTATTACCCTGCGAAGAAAAAAGAGTTTTTTTTGTATTTCTATACTCTTTTAGTTCGATAAATCCCTTTTCAGTTGATTCCATTTTCTTCAGATAATTGCCAGTAGGTTCAATAATAGCAGTAATGCCGTTATTTGTTGAACGAATGACATATTTCCCTTCCTCAATTGCCCTAAATTTTGCATGGGCAAAATGTTGATGAATTCCGATTGAATTGCCAAACCACCCATCCTCTGAAATATTCAGAATAAAATCAAAATTTTGACTCTTAAGATTCAGCTTGCCTGTATCAATAATCTCATAACAAATTAGGGGTAAAAATTTAATGCCATTTAAAATAAATATCTCTCTCTCAGATGATTTGCTAAATGACTGATATCCTTGAGTAATTTTTTTTAAACCAATTTTTTTTAAAAAAAATTCAAAAGGTAAATATTCTCCAAATGGTACAAGCTTATTTTTATCATACTGTTTAATTAACTTTGCATCATTATCAATAACAACCATAGAATTATAAATGTTATTTTCTTTTATTGTATTAATGCCAATAATAATTTGGTGCTTGTCAGAAAAATTTTCATTAAAAAAATTTTTGTAATAACTTAAATCTTTTAAATAAATATTTAATAAACCTTCAGGAAATATGAATAAAGTGTTAATTTCCTTCTCGGGCTTACTAATTTTAACCAGTTCTTTCAATATTGTTTTGGTAGATACTCCTTCAAAAAATTTATCAAGTGAAATACTGGGCGAAATAATTTTAACAACAGATTGTAAATTATTAAGTTTATTTTTTTGATAATTTTTAATTACTATAGAGCCATAAATATAATTTATTAAACAAAAGACTATTGCTAAACTAGCAATTATTAATTGTTTATTAAATTTTATTTTTAAAAAAAAAATAGATGGAATTAAATAAATCGTTAATACAAAAAGGTTTAAAGTGTAAGTGCCAACGATTGATAATAGTTGCACTGAGTTATAAAGATTTGTTAAACTATAAACCGCTATATTCCATGGAAAATTAGTTAGCAAAGTTCCTCTTAAAAAATCTATTAATGATAAAATTATTATAAATAACAAAAATGAAGAGAAATCCTTTTTTTTATTTAAAATAGAAAATAATAAAGTTGATAATCCATAAAATAAACCAAGTAATAGTGGCAATAATATAAGAACAACTGGAATTAAAGGTTTAAATATTTCCTCAAATGTCAGAGAATTTGTTAACCAATAAAGATTTGAAAAAAAATAGCCAAAACCAAAAGACCAACCAATAAAAAAATTTAATTTAGTTTTATGATTTATGATAATATAAAATAATATGGGAAAAACTATAAAATTAAAAAAATAAAAACCATAAGGTGGCAAACCAAATGAACTTAAAATTCCTAAAAATAACGAAATGATTAATATTAAACTTGTAATTAATGATTTATTTCTTAACACAATAATTCAATTTATTTATTAATTGGTTTTCTCTTTTTATCATCTTTAAATAATCTTTATTTTTTTTATGATCATAACCAATTAAATGAAGGTATCCATGTATCCAAAGCCTATCAAGTTCATAATTAAAATTTGATAAGTATGATCTTTTATTTACGAATTCAAAACTGATAGCAATGTCTCCAATATAATCTTTTTTATCTAAGGGAAATGAGAGAACATCCGTTGGTTTATTTTTTCCTCTGAACTTACAATTTAGCTTTTTCATATTTTTATTATCAGTTAATAAAATGGAAAGTTCGATCTTTTTTTTTTTATTTAGAATTTTGTTAAGCTTATAAATTTTTTTATTAAAATAATTCTTTGGATTTTCAATTTTTTTTAACCATTTTGATGTTTCTAGATGTATATTTGCTTTGATCATTCATTATTATTTTGATCAGAATATGCTTTAACAATTTTAGATACGAGAGGGTGCCTAACCACGTCTGTGTGATCGAAATCAACCACTGATATTTCTTTAAACCCACCTAGAATCTTCCTCGATCTTGCTAAACCCGACATAGATTTATTAGGCAAATCGATCTGTGAAGGGTCTCCATTTATGATAATTTTTGAATTTTCTCCAATTCTAGTTAAAAACATTTTTATTTGCGTATCAGTTGCATTTTGAGCCTCATCTAAAATTGCAAAAGAATTTTTTAATGTTCTTCCTCTCATAAATGCAAGAGGTGCAATTTCTATATCACCAACTTCTATTCTTTTTTGAATTTTTTCATAATCATATAAATCATAAAGTGAATCATACAAAGGTCTCAGATAAGGATCTACTTTTTCTCTCATATCTCCAGGTAAGAAACCAAGTCTTTCACCTGCCTCTACTGCTGGCCTTGATAAAATTATTCTTTCAATTTTTTTTTCTAACAACATTGTAAGTGCTACTGCAACAGCTAAGAATGTTTTTCCTGTACCAGCAGGCCCAGCAGAAATTATTATATCGCTTTCTTTTAGGGCTCTAACATATTTTTTCTGTCTCTCAGATCTTGGTATAACAGAAGTTTTTGGTGTTTTTATTATATATTCAATTTTTTGATTTTCATTTTTTGAATTTTCATTAACCATAAATTTATTTAAAGAAGAAATTATATCTTTTTTTTCAATACTTCCATTATTTTTGTACTGCTCAACTAAAAAAATAATTGAATTTTTAATAATTTCATTCTTTCCATTGCTATTTTTAATTATAATAGAGTTTCCTCTAAAATAAAGTTTTGTATTTGTTAATTTTTCAAGCTCATTTAAATTTGAATTAAATTCGCCAACAACACCAGAAAGTATTTCATTATTCTGGAAAATAATACTTAGAGTATCATTTTCAGAATATACAAATTTAAGATTATGAATATTATTTTTTAAAGGAAAATTTTTCAAATTTAAAACACCATATTACCAAATAGATTTGCTTTGTTGGCTTTCGTTACATTAACTTTTACAATTTCTCCAGTTATATTTTTATTACAATCTACAAAAACTGCTGTTATGTCTTCTGCTCTACCAAAATATTGATTTTTAATCTTAGTTTTGTTTTCAATAAGTACATCTATTGTTTTATTAATATATTTTTTATTCTTTTCATTCTGGAAATGAAATAGTTTATCTTGAATTATTTTTAGTCTTTCTTTGGCTTTATCTTTTTCTATTTGCCTTAAATTTGAAGCAACTGTTCCTGGTCTTGGACTAAAGATATATGAGAAAGAATTTGTGAATCCTACCTCATTCACTAAATCCATAGTATCTTTAAAATCAACATCAGTTTCTTCTGGATACGCAACTATAAAATCACTTGCAAACACAGTTTTAGGATTAGTTTTTTTAATTTTTTTATAAATTTTTAAATAATCCTCGACAGTATGTTTTCTATTCATTAATTTAAGAATTTTATTTGATCCACTTTGAACTGGTAAATGTACTAATGGCATAAGTTTTTTACTTATAGAATAACATTCTATTAAATCGTCTGTCATATCTTTAGGATGGGATGTGGTATATCTTATTCTTTTTAAATCATTTATTTTTTCTAAACTTAAAATTAAATCAGAAAGCTTAAATATTTTATTATTTTTTTTATAGTTGTATGCATTTACATTTTGGCCAAGTAAGGTTATTTCTCTAACGCCGTTAATAACTAATTGCTCAGCCTCATCTAAAATTCTTTCAATTGGTCTAGAATATTCTGGACCTCTTGTAAAAGGAACAACGCAAAAACTACAAAACTTATCACATCCTTCTTGGATAGTTAAAAAAGACGAAATTTTATTATCTGAATTTTTTATCTCACTTAAATAATTAAACTTTTCAATACTATCAAATTCTGTTTCTTCAATTTTTTTTTTTTTATTTGTTTGTTCTAAAATTTTTTCATTAAGCTTGTGATAAGATTGTGGTCCAATTACGATATCTATATATGGTTCTCTTTTTTGAATTTCACTATTTTCTGCTTGCGCAACACAGCCAGCTAATATCACAAGTGGTTTTTTTTTATTTCTATAATTTTTTTTTAATCTTCCAATATCATCAAAAACTTTTTCTTTTGCCTTGTCTCTAATGTGACAAGTGTTTAAAATATAGCAGTCCACATCATCATAATTAGTAGTTTTTGAAAATCCAATTTGTTTGATACTGTCAGTGATACGATTTGAGTCGTACTCATTCATTTGACACCCAAATGTTTTAATAAAAACTTTTTTTTGCATACAGTTAAGATTTTTTCTTAACGCCATACAATTCTAATTTATGATCTACCAACTCATATCCATATTTCTCTGCAACTTTTTTTTGAAGATTTTCTATTTCTTCATCAACAAATTCAATTATTTCTCCTGATTTTATATCAATTAAATGGTCGTGATGACCCTCATTTAATTCTTCATACCTAGCCTTATCTCCTTTAAACTCGTGTTTTGCTAATATTCCAGACTCCTCAAATAATTTAACTGTACGATAAACTGTGGCTATACTTATCTTTGAATCTACTTTTGAAACCCTGTTATATAACTCATCCACATTTGGATGATCATTTGATTCTGACATTACTTGTGCAATTATTTTTCTCTGCTCAGTAAGTTTAACCCCTTTTAATTCACATTTTTTTTCAATTGAATCTGTCATTTTATAATTTAACTCTAATATACGATTTTAATCAAATTTTTTTTATAGTTACCTTTATTAAATAATTTAATAATATTTTTGTAGTTATTATCCTTTAAATCTTTTCCATTAAACCCATAAAAATCAATGTTATTACTTAGAGAAAGAGCCTTTGTTATAGCAATTGAAATCCTTAGACTTGAAAATCTGCCTGGCCCTTGATTAACAAGTATATTATTAATTTTATTTAAATGTATATTATTATTCTTTAAAAATTTAAATAAAATGTTCACAATTTTTTCAAAATTTATTTTACTTGCTAAAAATGATTTAGAATATGATTTATTATTATAATACAAAAAAAAACAAACTGTATCAGTAGCGGCATCGATGATTAAAAAATTCATAATATTTATTCTTTGTAACATTTTTATATTTTCAAATCTATCAGCTGAAGAAAAAAAATTTAACCCTATCGATAAGGGTATTATAGCACTTATGTATCATAGATTTAATGAGACCAAATATCCTTCTACAAATATTAATATGAAAGATTTTAAAGAGCAAATGAATATAATTACGAAAAAAAATTATAATTTTTATAACCCAAATAATTTTGATTTTTACAAACCTAAAACAAAAAAAAAAATTTTAATAACTATCGATGATGCATTTTCATCATTTTATGATAATGCTTGGCCATATCTAAAAAAAGAAAAAATTCCATTTATACTTTTTGTATCAACACAAAGTGTTGGTAAAAATGGGTACATGACATGGGAACAAATTAGAGAAATTGAAAACAGTTCTTTTGGATTTATAGGAAATCATTCACATTCACATGAATATCTAGTAAATTTTTTATTTGATGACTTTAAAAATGATATTGATAAATCAATAAATATTTTCAAAGAAAAATTGGGTTATAACCCTATTTTTTTTTCTTATCCCTTTGGAGAATATAGCCTTGAACAAAAAAAATATATTACAAAAAAATTTAAGTATGGTTTTGGACAAAATTCGGGTGTTATAGATTTGAATAAAGATATTTTTGAATTACCTAGATTTCCAATAAACGAAAAGTATGGAGATTTAGAAAGATTTAATTTTTTAGTTGATTTGTTACCTTTGCAATACAAAAGCTTGCTGCCTAATGACAAATTTGTTGTTGAATTAGAGGATAATCCACCTATTATTAAAATTGAATTCTTTAAAGAACAACAAAATATAAAAAAAATTAATTGTTACTCAAACAATGGTTCTGATTGGTCAAAAACTGAAGTCGTTTATATTCAAAATAGTTTAAAATTAAGTTTTAATGAAAAATTTAATTTTAGAAGAGGTCGAATTAATTGTTCTTTAAAAGATTCTGAAGGATGGAGATGGTTAGGGATACAATTTACTTTTAAAAATTAGATTTGTTCTTTAATAATTTTTTTTGTTTTTAAAAGTTTGACATCATCAAATTCCTTTAAAGAATTTTGATTTATAATTTTTTTTAAAATTTTAGTATATTCCAAACCTGTTTCAGCATACTTATCTAGATAGTCAGCTAACAAAAGGCTATCTAAACTCTCGTTATTGTCTCTTGATTCAGCTCTCTTAATTCTAAATTTTCTGTAACTGCTATGAGTGTTTAAATTCCTATGATATGCACGCACAGAAGCTTTTAATATTTGAAATTTCATAACTTTGTGATTTTCATCATCATTTGCTTTTAAAGGCTTGATGCCTGAGCCTGAATAAGTCCATTGACCAAATAAAGCATTTCCTTCGATTGCAAATCTAGATGTTCCCCATCCAGTTTCCTTAGCAGCCTGAGCAATTGTAAGCGAAGTCGGAATTACATCCATCCTCATCTTAAGAGATAGTATGTCCTTGTTTTTAACACCATATTGTTTAAATTTTGCATTTAACCATTTTAACTCATTATTAGAATTAGAATTTTTATTTAAAATTGAAAATAAAATCTTTCTATCATTATAAATTTTATCGTTTTCCTCAATAATTAAAGGTAAAATAATCTTAATAAATAAATTTTTTCGATCTTTTGTATTCTCTATATTTTTTATTTCTTTTGGAAGAAAACGTAAATCTACAGGTTTAACTACTTTATTTTTTCTGACATCTTTAAGATTATAATTTATGGTCTTAAATAACTCTTGTAATATTATAGCATCTAATCTTTCGTCATCATTACTTGGCGTTTCCTCAACTAAAACGTCATCATATATAAAAGAAGAATATTGGTCTGTATCATTTTTTATAACATCTTCAAAACTTTCACCATTTAATACTTTTTCTAGAATACGTTTAGACTTATTCTCTGCCTCGTAATTACTTAGATCAATTTTTTTTTTAATTTCTATTATTTTTGGCGCAATTGAAAAAAAACCAATAATAATTAAACTTGCAAAACATGTAAGGTAAAAGCTCTTAAAGATTTTGTCTAAACTCATGCTTTGAGTTTTATCAAGCTTTGACATTAAATTTATTTTATTTTTTAAAATCTTATACAATCTAAATAACTTATTATATGAAAGTTTGGACTTAATCATGTAAAAATAATATTAAATTGCTTCAACTGATTTTACTTCAGGAATGTAATGTGAAAGAAGATTTTGTACTCCATTTTTTAACGTCATAGTTGAGCTAGGACAACCAGAACAACTTCCTTTTAATTCTACTTTTACAATTCCATCTTTAAATTCTTTGAATTTTATATCACCACCATCTTTTTCTACCGCTGGTTTTACTTTAGTATTTAGCAAATCAATAATCTGTTTTTCTATTTCAGGTAGATTTTCATCTATTGAGGAATCATTAAGAGACTTATCAATCACAACTTCATTACCAGATATGTAATGTTCATTAATTAAGGATATAGCTATGTGCTTTATATCTTCCCACGGAATTTCATTATTCTTATTTATTGAGATAAAATCTTTTGCAAGAAATATACCTTCGATACCATTAATTGATAACAGATTTCTTATTAGATTGTTATTTACTTGATCTTTTTTTGTTACTTCAAATGATCCAGAATTTGATACTATTTTACCTGGTAAAAATTTTAAAGAATTTGGGTTAGGTGTTTTTTCAGTCTGTATATACATAAAACTAATATAGTTATTATATTTATATTATAAAGTGCTAAATTATCACGTTAAACCAATAATTTTTTTAATTTCTTGGACTTTTTTGTCAGCTATATTGTTAGCCTTCACACTTCCCTCAAGTAAAATATTATCAAGATAATCTTTATCTTTTAACAATTCATTTATTTTTTTTCCTATTGGTTCAATTTCTTCAACTAAGATTTCTGAAATTAGATTTTTTAAATCCGAAAAGCTTTTACCACTTAAATTTTTTAATGATTTTTCTAAATCTTCATCAGTAAAACTAGAATATATTTCAATAAGATTATTTATTTCTGGTCTATTTTTTAATTCAATTATAGACTCCGGCATAAATGAGTTGTCGGTTTTAGCTTTTTTTATTTTATTAATTATTTGATCTCTAGTGTCGGTTAAATTAATTCGACTTGCATCTGATGGATCTGATTTACTCATTTTATTTAATCCATTTTTAAGACTCATTATCCTAGAAAAATTTTCTTGAATAAGCGGTTCTGGAACTTTTAAGAAATCTTTTTTATCAAAATCATTATTAAATTTTTGAGCTATATCTCTGCATAGTTCTAAATGTTGCTTTTGATCATTTCCTACTGGAACATGCGTTGTATCATATAATAAAATATCTGCGGCCATCAAAATAGGGTAAACATAAAGTCCTATACTTGCTTTTTCCTTATCTTTTCCAGCTTTTTCTTTAAATTGTGTCATTCTATTTAACCATCCCATCCTTGAAATACATCCTAATATCCAAGCTGCTTCTGAATGTGCTGGTACAGAGGACTGATTGAAAATAATACTTTTAGAAGGATCAATTCCACAAGCTATAAAAGTAGCAGCAGTTTCTCTAACATTTTTTTTTAGTAATTTTGGATCCTGGTATACAGTTATTGAATGTAAATCTACAACACAAAAAATACAGTTATTTTTATTGTCATTTTGTAATTTCGTAAAATTCTTTATTGCACCAAGATAATTACCAAGATGTAAATTTCCAGTTGGCTGAACACCCGAAAAAATTTTTTTAGTCATGATTACTAATACTTTAATTTAATATCAGATTTATTGAAAGCTTTTGTGATCATAGAAATTAAAATATAAATAATAAAAGTTGCTAAAACTAATATAATTATAAATAAAAATTTATAATCACTTTCATAAGCTAAGTAATTCTTAAAAAATTTAATTAAATTATAAAATAGAACGGATGAAAGCAAACTAGATAAAAATATCCTCAAATATAATTTGAATGAATCTGTCCTAAAACTAAAATATTTTTTATTACTAATATAAACAAATAAAATTATTGCGTTTATCCAGGATGATAAAGATGTAGATATTGGAATAATAATAAAACCAATTTTATTGAATAAAGATAAACTTAAGGAAATGTTAATCAACACCGAGATTAAAGAAAAATAAAATGGTATTTTAGTATTATCTCTTGCAAATAAAAAACTTGAAAAAATTTTTATTATTGAAAATGCTGGTAGTCCTAATGAAAAATAAAATAATGCTAATGCAGAATTATTTACACTTGTTTCATCAAAAGATCCATAACCAAATAAAGCTGATGTGATTTCCTTAGATCCAATCAGTAAACAAATAGCTGCTGGTAAACTTAAAAAAATACTTAATTCAAGAGATTTATTCTGTATAAAATTTATTTTTGAAAAATTTTTTGATTTAACGTACTTACTTAAATTAGGAAGTATAACTATACCAATAGCAATACCTGCAATGGCTAAATTAATTTGGTAAATTCTATCAGCATAATATAAGTATGATACTGCACTTGCTTGATATGAAGCAATAATTGTGCCAATTAGAATATTAATTTGAGTAACACCTGAAGAAAAAATACTTGGAAGAAGTTTTCTAAAAAAAAGATTTACTTTTTTATCATTTTTAAAATTAAAATTAAGTTCTGGCTTATAAAATTTCTTTACAAATAAAATTAAAAAAATTGTTTGTACAATACCCGCAAAACTAACAGCATATGATAAATAAAATACTAATTCATCATTTAGATATTTCCCAAAAAACAAAACTAAAATTAAAAAAATATTAAGTATAATTGGTGTGGCGGCTGCTACAGCAAACTTATTATGTGAATTTAAAATTGCTGAAAAAAATGATGAAAGACTCACAAATAGTAAAAATGGAAAGGTAATTCTTGTTAACAAAATAGTTGTTTCTAACTTCTCATAATTTTCTGTAAAACCTGGCGCTAAAAGAAAAATAAAACCTGGCATAAATACTTCGACCAAAAGAACAGTCAAGATTAAAAATATCAAAAGCACATTGAATATTTTGTTTGCAAATTGATTTGCTTTTTTTTTACTTTTGGATAATTCTGATGAATAACTAGGAACAAAAGCTGCATTAAATGTCCCTTCTGAAAACAACCTTCTAAAAGTATTAGGTATTCTAAATGCCACAAAAAAAGCGTCAGCGACAGGTCCAGAACCAAGATAAATTGCTATTAGAAGATCTCTTAAATAGCCTAAAACTCTGCTAATTATAGTAAAGAAACTGAATGTGCCAGTTGACTTAATGAGGTTCATAAATCATATTAGTCTTAATTTTATCCAAATTGTATATCTAAATATAAAAAATGAAAAAATATAAAATCGAGCATTATTCTGATAAAGAAGCCTTAGAATTTCATAATGGTAGTAAATCTGGTAAAATAGAAATTAGTTCCTCAAAGCCAATGACAACTAAAAGAGACCTAGCGCTAGCATATTCACCTGGTGTTGCTGCTCCAGTAAAAGCTATCTACCAAAATCCAGACTTAGCTTATGATTATACATCTAAAGGTAATCTTGTCGCTGTAATAAGCAATGGTTCTGCAATTCTTGGTCTTGGCAATCTTGGAGCAATAGCCTCCAAACCTGTGATGGAGGGCAAAGCAGTGTTGTTTAAAAGATTTGCAGATATAGATGCAATTGATCTTGAGATAGACTCTACAGATGCAAATGAAATAGTAAATTCAATAAAAAATTTTTCTAAAAGCTTTGGTGGTATAAATTTAGAGGACATTGCTGCTCCTGATTGTTTTATCATTGAAGATAAGCTAAAGAAGATTTTAGATATACCTGTGTTTCATGACGACCAACATGGAACAGCAATAATTACATATGCTGCACTTTCAAATGCAATAGATATAACAAAAAAAAAAATTAAGAATATAAAAATAGTAGTAAATGGCGCTGGAGCGTCTGCAATGGCTTGTACAAACCTTATTAAAAAATTAGGTATTCCAAAAAATAATATTACAATGATTGACAGCAAAGGTATTATTCATACTAACAGAAAAGATTTAAATAAATGGAAGTCTTCATTTGCTATAAAGACCAAAAAAAGAACTCTCAGTGATGCGATTAATAATGCAGATGTTTTTTTAGGTTTATCAGCAAAAGGAATTCTTAAAAAAAAATTAATAAGTAAAATGGCAAAAAATCCAATAATATTTGCTTGTGCAAACCCTGATCCTGAAATTACTCCTGAAGAAGTTGAAGAAGTAAGAAGTGATGCAGTTATTGCCACAGGTAGATCTGATTATCCTAATCAGGTAAATAATTTAATTGGTTTCCCATACATTTTTAGGGGTGCTTTAGATGTAAGAGCCAAAACGATTAATGATGAAATGAAAATTGCAGCTGCAAATGCAATTGCACAGCTTGCAAAAAAAAGAGTTCCTGATGAAGTTGTAGCTGCTATGGGGGGAGATAGACCTAAATATGGAAAAGAATATATTATTCCATCAACATTTGATCCAAGACTTATAAGTGTTATCCCATTAGCTGTTGCAAAAGCAGCAATGAAGAGTGGAGTAGCAAGAAAAAAAATATCAGATTTTGATTCATATGAAGAAAAGCTAAAACAAAGACTTGATCCTTCTGTAACTATAATGCAAGGGATTAATAATAAGATTAAAAAAAATCCTAAGAGAGTTGTTTTTGCAGATGGAGAAGACGAAAACACACTTAAAGCTGCTATAGCATTTAAAAATAGTGGACTAGGTGTACCTATACTAATAGCTAAAGATCAAATAGTTAAGAAAAAACTAAAAGAAATTGGTTATAGTGAAAATTTTGATATTAAAATAATAAATTCTAAAAATAAATTTCTCAGAGAAAAATATTTAAAATTTCTTTTTAAAAAACTACATTTAAAAGAGGGTGCTTTGGAAAGAGATTGTGATAAAATGATTAGAAACGATAGAGTTGTGTGGGCTTCTTGTATGATAGAATGTGATGATGCAGATGCTATGATAACTGGAAATACTAGAAGATACTCAGCATCACTAAAAAAAGTTTCTAAAGTCATAGATGCTAGACCAGGTGAAATAATGTTTGGTTTAAATATGATAGTAAATAAAGGAAAAACAGTTTTTATAGCCGATACAACTGTTCATGAGTATCCATCTTCAAAAGAGCTTGCTGAAATAGCAATCTCCGCAGCTAGAGTTGTAAGATTGTTCGGTTTTGACCCTAAAGTTGCTTTTTTATCTCATTCGACATTTGGTCAACCAATAACTAGCAGAACAAAACACATAAGAGATTCAGTTGATATTTTGAAAACTAAAAAAGTAGATTTTAAATTTGATGGAGATATGCAACCAGATGTTGCGTTAAGTGAGGAATATAAAGATCTTTATCCTTTTTCAGAAATTGTTGGAAAAGCAAATGTATTGATTATGCCTGGACAACACAGTGCTGCTATTTCTCAAAAAATTATGAAAACATTAGGTGGTGCAAAGATTATTGGTCCACTTTTAATTGGGTTAGGCCAAGCAATTGAAATTGCACCTTTAAGATCATCCACATCCGAAATTTTGGACTTAGCATCAGTTGCAGCTTACTCAGCCGGTGTAATTGATTATAGTAAAAAATTTTGATCAAAGTATGTTAATTAATATTTTAATGCTATCTGCTTTATATATTGCTTTTAGATGGTCAGTTGCTTGGATCAAATATTTTAATAATCTTGATGATAGATTTGGAAAGTCGATTTGGAGATGGAGCTATGATTACCCGGTTATTGGTAAAAGAGATATCTCAATTTTAGATGATAAAAACTTTGTGTTGTTAAGAAGAAAAAGAAATCGTGCTGTAACAATAATGTATTGGATTGCATTATTAATTTTTATATTGGTTAACTCTATGATGAGTCATATTTTAATAAGAATTTTTGGCTAATTTTTTTGAATTCTTAAATCATCAACTAAAAGAATGCTTGTAATTACATCCTCAACATCTAAAATTTCTTTTGCTTCCTGAATAACAAGCTTTCTTTCCTCTTCGGTAATAGCTATTCCATAGATATAAATTTTTTTTTTGTGAGTATCAATTTGATAGTTTGTAGCGCTAATTTCTTTATTGACAATCATAGCAGTCCTAAGTTGTGATGTAATTAGTAAGTCTTTGGCTGATCTTTTAAAATTAAATTTTTCCTTAATTTTAATATCATTTTTTACTGATCTGGCACCTTTTGTTTCCCAAGCTTTTTTTGTTATGATTAACTTTTCTTCTGAATCATCAACCTTTCCAGTTAAGAAAATTCTACCATCAAGAATCTTCACTTTTACATTTAGAAAATAACTTGCATTAAGTGCAGTTAATTTAGCTCCAAGATTTTTTTCCATGATTGAATCATCTATTTGAGTTCCAAGGGTCCTTGGGTCAAATGCTATACTAACCCCAGTACCTAAAAGACCTTTGCTACTTGTACCAATACAACTAGATAAAAATAAAAATATTAAAAAAATTTTAAAGAATTTGATTTTCATTTTTTTACCTCAATACAAAAATCATATATTTTTTTTTTTGATATATTTTTTTCTTTATGAAGTAAATTTACAATATCTTTTACAGTATTTTTATTGATCATTGAGCGTATTTTTTTTTTATCTGATTCTTCCAAATTATTCGATATATTATCTGACTTTTTTTTGTTAGATACTACTATTGTTATTTCACCTTTTAACGTAGACTCATATCTTTCCAAGTCATCAATATCATACCTGGTATACTCTTCATAAACTTTTGTCATTTCCCTGCAAATTAGAATTTTTCTACCTGCAAAATATTTTTTTAAATGAATGATAATTTTATTTATTTTGTTGGGGGATATAAAAAAAATTATCGATGCGTCTATTTTTGATAATTCATTTAAATCATTTTTGATATTTTTTTCTTTCTCAGGAAAAAAACCATAGAAATAATATCTTTCACCAAAACCACTAATAGATATTGCTGAAGTAACCGCAGAGGGTCCTGGAATTGGAAAAATATTTATATTGTTTTTTAAACACTCCAAAACTATTAAATTACCTGGGTCAGATACAGATGGAGTTCCTGCATCAGAAATAATCGATACTGATTTATTTTTTTTTAATATTTCAATAATTTTAGGCAAGTTTCTTTTTTCATTAAATTTATGATTAGAAACTAACTTAGCTTTAATATCGTACCTGCTTAGTATTTTCTGGGCAACTCTAGTATCCTCACATAAAATTGTGTCTGAATCTCTTAAAATATCCAAACATCTCAGGCTTATATCTCTCAAATTACCTATGGGTGTTGAAACAACATAAAGACCTGGCTTTAACTTATTTTTTTTTTTATCAGAATGTGGAATCATTAAAATTAAACAACTATAATAATAACATTAAAAATGAAAATAATTACTAAGATAATATCAATAATTTTATTTATTTTTTTATCTAGCGTTAATACCACTTCATATTCTTCAGAAAAAATTAAGTTAGGTCTTCTTGTGCCTATTACTGGCTCTAATGCTCATATAGGAAAATCAATAATTAAGGCTACAAGAATGGCAATTAACAAAATTAACTATCCAAATCTTATAATTGTTCCTAAGGATACTAGTTCTAATCCAAAACAAACTTTATTATCAGCTAATGAATTTAAAGATGAAGGAATTAATATAGTTATTGGGCCAGTATTCCAAGATAATTTAATATTTCTAGATAAATTAAATGAAATGACTTTTCTTTCACTAACAAATAAAAATTATAAAAATCCAAAGAATGTAATAAGTGTAGGAATTAATGCTGAGTCCCAAATCAATACTATTAGTAATTTCTTAAAAAATGAAAATTTAAATAATACTTTAATTCTTATACCAAATAATGATTCTAAAAATGAAATAGATTATGCGCTTAAGAATATTAAAATTAATTATAAAAAAAAATCTTACTACGATACATCTCCAACAAAAATTACAAAACAGATACAAAAATTTACAAACTACAATAAAAGAAAACAAAACCTTAGTGACGAAATAAATAGACTAGAAAAATCAAATGATATTAATAAAGAAAAAAAAATTGAAAAATTAAAAAAAAAAGACACACTCGGAAAGATTGGGTATGACTCGGTAGTTATTTGCGATTTTGATGAAAATTTAATAAGTATAGCTACATCTCTTTTATATTCAGATGTATCTTCTAAAAAAATAAAATTTATTACTTTAAACCAATGGTTTGACCCAAGATTAATAAGAGAAAAATCAATTCACCCATTATATTTTCCTTCAATTAGTAAAAATAAATTTAATAATTTTAAAAATGATTTTAAAAATACTTATAATGAAGAACCTACTCACTTATCACTAATAAGTTATGATCTCATTGGGCTTGTATATTATCTAGCTAGCCAAAATGATTTTTTAATTGATAAAAAAGTTTTTCTAAAAAAAAATAAATTTAAAGGAATGATTGGTACATTTAAAATTAATAAAAACAAAATAACTCATATTTTAAATTTTTATGAAACTACTGATAATGAATTTAAAAAAATTTTTTAATATCCCTATAAGCCTGCATTCTATGATCAATTTTTGCTTTGTTAGATCTTAAAATCTGACCAAATGTAAGTTCCTCTCCATTTGGAATAAATATGGGATCATAACCAAAACCAAATTTTCCTTTCTTGGATTTTGAGATAGTTCCATCTATTTTGCCAACAGATGTAAAAAATTTACCATTTGGCCAATAAATTGTTAATGCACAAACAAACCTTGCTTTTATTTTTTTCCTTTTCCAATTTTTATCTTTTTTGTTTAATTGATTGAAAACTTTTTTTATAGCAGCATTAAAATTATTTCGTCGCCCAGCCCATCTTGCTGAAAAAATTCCAGGATTATTATTTAAAATACTTATTTCTAGCCCAGAGTCATCTGCTAAACAAATTTTGTTGGTTTTCCTGGAAAAATATTTTGCTTTTAAAAAAGAGTTTCCTCTAAAAGTCTTTCTATTTTCAACGGGGCTATTTATTTTATAAGCCTTTGCTGAGTATAATTTTACTGATTTTGGTAATAATACTTTAAATTCATCAATTTTTCCTTGATTATTGGATCCTATTAGCAAATCAGTAATTTTTTTTTTTAGCATCTGGAAATTATAGAATTTCTTACCATATACATAACAATGGAAAAAGAAAATATAAATAAAGATCCAAATCTAAAGGAAGAGGAAGAATTTATAAATAAAGATAAAAATGAAGAAAGAGAAAAAACAGAATTAAGTCCTGATGAAAAAATTATTGAGTTAGAAGATAAACTTACAAGAACTTTTGCAGAAATGGAAAATCAAAGAAGAAGATTCGAAAAAGAAAAAGATGACGCTTTTGAATATGGAGGTTTCGCTTTTGCAAAAGAAGCTCTTAATATATTAGATAACCTAGAAAGATCAAAAGTATCTTTAGAAAATGACGAAAATTTAAAAAATTCAAAAGAACTTACAAAGGTAATGGAGCATTTGAACATAATTAGTAGTGATATGATTTCAATTTTTAAAAAAAATAATATTGATGAAATTAAATCAATTGATAAAAAGCTCGATCCAAACCTACACCAAGCTATGATGGAAGTTGAGGATGATTCTAAAGAACCTGGAACAATCATTCAAGAAATACAACGAGGCTTTACAATGAAAGATAGGTTATTAAGACCATCGCTAGTTGCTGTTTCAAAGAAAAAAAGCGAAAAAAAAGTAGATGAAGATGAAAAAAGTGAGGAAAATAAAGAAAAAGAGGGAGAAAATTAATTTTTAATTACGGTTGTAGTTGAAAAATTAACACTTATATGAAGTTAACGAGAAAAAATTATGAGTAAAGTAATAGGAATAGATTTAGGGACTACCAACTCTTGTGTTGCAGTAATGGAAGGAACGCAGGCTAAAGTATTAGAAAATGCTGAAGGTGCTAGAACAACACCTTCCGTTGTAGCATTTACAGACGAGGGAGAAAAACTAATAGGTCAACCTGCAAAAAGACAAGCAGTAACAAACCCAGAAAATACAATATTTGCAGTTAAAAGATTGATTGGAAGAAATTTTGAGGATCCGTCTGTTAAAAAAGATATTGAGACTGCCCCATTCAAAATTATTAACTCTGAGAAAAGTGATGCATGGATAGAAGCTAAGGGTGAAAAATATTCTCCATCACAAATTTCAGCATTCACATTACAAAAAATGAAAGAGACTGCAGAAAAATATTTAGGATCAGAAGTTACGCAGGCAGTAATAACTGTTCCAGCTTATTTTAATGATGCCCAAAGACAAGCTACAAAGGATGCAGGAAAAATTGCTGGCCTCGAGGTTTTAAGAATTATTAACGAGCCAACTGCAGCATCGCTTGCGTACGGATTAGACAAAAAAACTAATAAAAAAATTGCAGTTTACGATCTAGGTGGAGGAACATTTGATGTTTCAATTCTTGAGCTAGGTGATGGAGTTTTTGAGGTTAAATCTACAAATGGTGATACATTTTTGGGTGGTGAAGATTTTGATAATACTATTGTAAATTATTTGTTAGATGAGTTTAAAAAAGAAAATGGCATAGATTTAAAATCCGATAAACTAGCTTTACAAAGATTAAAAGAAGCTGCAGAAAAAGCTAAAATTGAATTATCTTCTGCTACACAAACAGAGATAAACTTGCCATTTATAACAGCTGATAAAACTGGCCCTAAACATATTAATATGAAGATGACTAGAGCTAAGTTAGAAGCTTTAGTTGAGGATTTGATTACAAGAACTATTCCTCCATGTAGTACTGCTCTTAAAGATGCAGGTTTATCTGCTGGTGAAATAGATGAAATTGTTCTTGTTGGAGGAATGACTAGAATGCCTAAAGTAATCAATGAAGTTAAAAACTTTTTTGGAAAAGAGCCAAATAAATCAGTTAATCCTGACGAAGTAGTTGCTATGGGTGCAGCGATACAAGCTGGAGTTTTGCAGGGTGATGTTAAAGACGTTTTATTATTAGACGTTACCCCTTTATCTCTTGGTATTGAAACATTAGGTGGAGTTTCAACTAAATTAATTGATAAGAATACAACAATACCAACTAAAAAAAGCCAAGTATTTTCAACTGCTGAAGATAATCAACCTGCTGTATCAATAAGAGTATTACAGGGTGAAAGGGAAATGGCTTCTGACAATAAAATTCTAGGTAATTTTGAACTAGTTGGAATTGCACCTGCTCCAAGAGGCGTACCTCAGATCGAAGTAACTTTTGACATAGATGCTAATGGAATCGTTAATGTTTCTGCGAAAGATAAGGGAACCGGTAAAGAACAAAAAATACAAATTCAAGCATCAGGTGGTTTAAGTGATGATGAAATTAGCCAAATGGTTAAAGATGCTGAAGCTAATAAAGAGGCTGATAAGAAAAAAAGAGAATCTGTGGATACTAGAAATCAAGGTGAAACTCTTATTCATTCTACTGAAAAAAATTTAAAAGAGCATGGATCTAAAGTTTCAGAACAAGACAAAAAAGCAATCGAAGACTCTTTATCTCACCTAAGAAATGCTCTTAAAGGAACTGATGTGGAAGAAATTAAAAAGAAGACTCAAAATTTAGTTCAATCTTCAATGAAATTAGGTGAAGCAATTTATAAGTCACAACAAGAAGCTAAACCTAGTCCAGAAAATAAAGATGATCCAAAAAATAAAGAAGGAAAAAAAGACGATAACGTTGTTGATGCAGATTTTGAAGAAGTAAAAGACGAAAATAAGGAAAAAAGCGCCTAGTAACAACTTTTGTCTAAATAAGTAGTTATGGCAAAAAGAGACTATTACGAAGTTTTAGGTGTTAATAAAGCAGCATCACAAGATCAAATTAAATCGGCTTATAGAAAATTAGCTGTAAAACATCATCCAGATAAAAATAAAGGTGATAAAGCTTCTGAGGAAAAATTCAAAGAGGCTAGCGAAGCTTATCATATTTTATCTAATCAAGAGAGAAAACAAAATTATGACAATTTCGGTCATGCCGCTTTTGAAAATGGTGGAGGAGGTAAAGGGGGATTTGGAAATTTTGATTTTTCTGGTTCATTTTCTGACATATTTGAAGATTTTTTTGGAGAAGGTTTTGGTGGTGGTGGAAGAAGAAGTAGAAGATCAAATAATAGAGGATCTGATCTAAGGTATGATTTATCAATTTCTTTAGAAGAAGCATTTAATGGAAAAAAACAAGATATTAAATTTTCTACTTCCGATAAATGCAATACTTGTAGTGGTAGTGGATCAAAACCAGGTCATAATCTTAGCTCATGCTCAATGTGTGGTGGTCATGGTCAAGTAAGATCAAGTCAAGGTTTTTTTACTGTTCAACAAACATGTCCTCAGTGTTCAGGGTCAGGAGAAGAAATTACAAACCCCTGTGGATCATGTGGAGGTTCAGGCAAAAACCAAACATCAAAAAGATTATCTGTAACTATCCCTAGAGGCGTAGATGATGGAACCAGAATTCGTTTAGCAGGTAAAGGTGAAGCTGGAACAAGAGGAGCAAGTAATGGAGATTTATATATATTTGTTAATGTTAGCTCACATGATCTATTTAAAAGATCAGATGAAAATTTATTCTTTGAGTTCCCTATTTCAATAACAGACGCTGCACTAGGCACAGAGTTAAAAATTCCGACAATAGATGGTGGTAAAGCAAAGATAAAAATACCATCAGGTACACAAAATGGAAAACAGTTCAGATTAAAAGGTAAAGGCATGCCTATAATGAGGGGGGGAGATTATGGGGATTTATATGTTCAAATAAATACTGAAGTTCCAGTTTCCTTGAATAAAGAACAAAAAGAACTTCTTGAGAAATTTAGAGAAATTGAAAATGAAAAATCAAATCCTAGTATTAAAAAATTTTTTCAAAAAGCTAAGAGTTTTTGGCAAAACTAATCTTTATCCTCAATTAGAAGGTTTTGAAATAACCAATAAAATTGAGCTACAAATAATGCACCAACTAACGCTACAATGTAAAGATCAAGCATATATTTAAAAATTACAATTAATTTTAAATTCTCTAATAATTTATTCATGTATACATATGTTATGGGGAAAGAGACTAAAAATTTTAAAATTAAGAAATAATAGTAATTTTTAAAAAACTTTTTAAAGTTATTTAAATTAATTTTTTTTAAAATAAAGGGAATTAATCCAAGTAAAAATATTTCTCTGTAAGCGAAATTAGAAAAAACAAGAAAACATATAATTATTACTGTAGATGAAAGAAAGTAAATTTTATCCTCAAAATTATCATTATTTAACTCAAATATTTTTTTATTTTTAAACGCATATTTAAACGTAAATATAAAAATTATTAAAGATGGAATTATTAAAACTAAAAATAAAAACCAATAATTATAATTTTTATAATTTATTAAAAATTCAAATTTTTCTAAATAAAAGATAATACTTGCAAATGAAAAGCTATAAATGCCATATGATTTAAATTGATTTAAATTTTCGTAAATTTTTAAAAGCTCCTCATATTGAGTCAACACAAATAACGAAATTAGAGTTACAAAAACTAGGGAGTTTAAAAAAAATTTTTTTATATTTTTTTCAAAAATAAAATTTATTGCAAGTATAATTGGATAAAATTTTGAAATTGTTAAAAATATTAAAGTTAAAAAATTAAAAATTTTATTCCTAAATAACGAAATTAGAAATAAAAATATAAAAATTACAATATCAAAATTTGCTCTCTCAACTGACAAAATAACTGGAAAGCTAAATATTGATATTGTGGCAGGAAATAAATGCAATTTATTATTAAATGTAAATAAGTACAAAATTATATAAATAAATATGAAATTAATAATTATTGGTAATACTATTAAATAAAATTTTTGTAGATTTTCAACAAAAGGAAAATATAAAAGTATACCTCCATAAACGTGATTTCTTCCAAATGGATCACAGCTATTATTTACGTAAACATCTTGTCCTAAATTATCGCACAAATTAGCCTTAACTATTACTGACCAATCTGCAAATATAAATAATTTACTATCATTTACCATTGGGGATACAGTTGGATATATAATTGAATTTGAAATTAAAAAATAATAAGTAAAAGAAAAGATAATTGATAATATAAAAATTATTAAAATATTTTTTAAAGATAAGTTTTTTTTTGTTAATGTTTTATTCATTTTTCTATCATTATTATTGAAAACATTATAACATTTTAAGAATGAATAAAATTAAGTTAGGTATAACTGGGTGTAAAGGTAGAATGGGTATGCAGCTTATTAAATCTGCCAAAAAAGATAAAAATTTTAAATTAACAGTTTTAACTGAGAATATTAGGTTATTAGAGAGTATATCGGGCATCAAACCAGAACTAAATTCGTTAAAAGCATTGAAAAAAGCTGACGTAATAATAGATTTTACTATTCCAAAATGCACTTTGGAAATTTTAAAAATTGCAAGCAAGCTTAAAAAGAAAATAGTAATTGGCACTACAGGGTTTACAAAAAAAGAAGAAAGAATAATAAAGAACTTTTCAAAAAAAATACCAATTCTAAAAGCAGGTAATATGAGTTTAGGAATTAATCTTTTAATGTATTTAACTGAGATTGCTTCTAAATCTTTAGGAAATAATTTTGATAGTAAAGTCCTTGAAATTCATCACAAACATAAAAAAGATCATCCTTCTGGTACAGCACTAATGCTGGGGAAAGGAATAGCAGTTGGGAAGAACAAAAACTTTAATTCTATAATAGGAAAAAAATTTCTTAACAAAAAAAGTTTTCCATACAGTAAGAAGATAAATTTTAATTCGATAAGGAGAGGTGAAATTATTGGTGAGCATGAAGTAAAGTTTTCAAGTAGAAAAGAAATAATATCACTAAATCACGAAGCATTTGATCGTGCACTTTATTCTGAAGGTGCTTTAATGGCAGCAAGATGGCTAATGAACAAACGGGCAGGGCTCTTCTCAATGAGAGATCTATTAAAGTTTTAAATGCGGAAATGAATGAAGTTAAAAGAGCTAAAAAAGTTTTAAGAATTCTAGAAAAAATATATCCAGAAGTTGCTGTTCCACTAGACCACAAAAATATTTTTACATTACTTATCTCTGTACTTTTATCTGCTCAATGCACTGATCTAAACGTTAATAATGTAACAAAACACATATACCCAAAATATAATAAACCAAAACATTTTATAAAACTTGGAAGAAAAAAAATAGAAAGATTAATTAAGAGTATTGGAATATTTAGAATTAAAGCAAAAAGTATTTATAATTTATCCAAGACTTTGGAAAAAGAACACCAAGGTAAAGTTCCTAACACATTTGAGGATCTTGAAAAACTTCCAGGAGTGGGACATAAAACTGCTAGTGTGGTCATGTCGCAAGGTTTTGGATATCCAGCTTTCCCTGTAGATACTCATATTCATAGACTTGCTCAGAGATGGGGACTTACTAATGGAAAAAATGTTATTCAAACCGAAAAAGATTTAAAACGTTTATTTCCAGAAAGATATTGGAATAAATTGCACTTACAAATAATTTATTATGGAAGAGAGTACTGCAAAGCAAGAGAGTGTCATGGAATATCTTGTAAAATCTGTACTACTTGCTATCCTAATAGAAAAAAACCAATAAAAACTAAGAAAGCTTAATTATGAAAATTTTAGGAATAGGGAATGCGATTGTAGACGTTATCTGCAAAGTAGAAGACGATTTTATAAGTAAAAATGGACTAACAAAAGGCACAATGAAATTAATTTTTGATGAAAGTGAATTTAAAAGCTTAATGTCAAATTTAAAAATAGAGAAAACAGTATCTGGAGGATCGGTTGCAAACTCTATTGTAGGATTATCTCAACTAGGAAATGAAGTTGGTTTTATTGGAAAAGTGAGTGATGATGAACTTGGTGAAAAATATGAAGATGGACTTAAAAAAGAAAATGTAAAATATTTTTACGAAAAAAAGAAGGAAGAAATACCAACAGGAACATGTTTGATATTGGTTACTCCAGACTCTGAAAGAACAATGTGTACTTTTTTAGGTATTGCAGGGAAAGTTAATGAAAAAGATGTGAGTTCAGAAGCTATAAAAAAAAGCGAAATTATACTCTTAGAAGGTTATCTTTGGGATGAAGGAGAACCTAAAAAAGCTTTTGAAAAAGCAATAAGCTCAGCAAATAAAGTTGCAATGTCTCTGTCTGATCAGTTTTGTGTTGACAGACACAAACCTCATTTTCTCGAACTTGTTAAAAATAAGTTAGATATTACTTTTGCTAATGAGCAAGAAATTATGTCTTTGATAGATGCAAAAAATTTTGATGATGTAAAAATATTTGCAAAATCACTTGATAAAATTTTAGTTGTGACTAGAGGTGAAAAAGGAGCTGTCGCAATAAATGGTGAAGAGATAGTGACTTGTGGCGTAAAACAGGGGTTAAAAATTGTTGATTTAACTGGTGCTGGTGACCTTTTTGCTGCAGGTTTTTTACATGGATACGTAAACAAAATGTCGTTGAAAGATAGTTTGGAAAAAGGCACAGAAATGTCATCTAAAGTTATCCAGCAAATTGGAGCAAGAATTTAAAATACTTAGAAATTATTTTTTCTTTCTTTTAAAACTTCCTTTGCCTTTCTTGGGTTTCACAACACGTGATTTGTATTTTTGTGTTAAAAGATCTTTGGCTATAAAATTTTTCTTCTTCATCAAATTTTATAACCATTTTTGTCATTTGTAATCAAAGCATCATCTTTAAATGCATCAAAAATTTTTTTTCTAAGTCTATAAATATGTGTTTCAACAGTGTGTGTTTCTAAGTTAGAAGAGTATCCCCAAACTTTCTCTTGAAGTTCAATAATTGACTTAGATCTATCTTCGAGTTTTAAAAATAAAATTATATTCACTTCTTTTTCTGTAAGTTTCAAATTTTTATCATTAATATTCAAAGTTCTGGAATTAAGGTTTAATAAGTATTGTGAAATTTTTATATTTGATTGATTTTTATATTTTTCTTTTAAAAATTGAATATTTATTTTTTCAACTAAATTTTCAATTTTGATTGGAAAATTAATTTTTTTTAAGTTGAATAATAAACAATGATTAACACCTACATTTGTAGTTGCTAATTCATAAGAATTTTCAATATTAAAATTTAATGAGCTTTCAATTTCTTTAAGTAAAGAATATAAAATTTTATTTTCTATTATTATGGTGTTATTACTCATCATGTAAAACAATTTATGATATTAAAAGTAAAAAATAAAGATACCTTATTTGTAGATGATTTTGAATTTAAGTGTTCAACTGGCAAAAGAGGTCTTAGAAAAATGAAAAAAGAGGGTGATAAATGCACTCCTAAAGGATTATTTTCATTAGGTAAAGTTTACTATAGATCGGATAGATTAGATAAACCTAAAACTAATTTG
>CABYUS010000011.1 GCA_902522225.1 uncultured Pelagibacteraceae bacterium | reverse complement strand
CAAAAAATTTCAATTATACCACCAATAGGAGGAGGTTAATGCTTCACGTAAAAATTATTGAAATAAAAAAAAGAAAAATTGACGTACAAAAAGCAATTCAATATGTTTCATCGCGTTACTTTGGGGCAATTATTTTATTTACTGGGACAGTTAGAAATGAAAATAATAAAAAAAAAGTAAAAGGCGTTTCATATGACAGTCATGATAAATTAGTCATAAAAAGTATTAAAGAAATTTATTCCGACTCAACTAAGAAATTTAATATAAAAAAAAAAGCTATTTTTGTTGAACATGCCAAAGGATATTTAAAATTAGGTGAAAAAAGTATTGTTATTGCTGTTGGTTGTAAGCATAGAGGTGAGGCATATAAACTCTCGAGATTTTTTATAGAACAAATTAAAAAAAGAACTCCTGTATGGAAAAAAGAACACTATATTGGAAGTAATAGTAGTTGGTTAAAAGGAGTATCTATAAAAAAATAAAATGATTAAATTCAAAAGTTCAGAAATAACACCTGAAAAAATATATAAAAATAGACGAAATTTCATTAAAAACTTAGGTTTAGCTACTGGTTCTTTATATTTATCAACCACTTCGTATGGTCTTTCGTCCTCAACTGATGAAAATGAATTAAGAAATCAAATCACCGCGTATAATGATATCACTACTTATAACAATTATTATGAGTTTGGAACTCAAAAAGCTGATCCACATAAAAATTCAGAAAATTTTAAAACTGATCCATGGAGTGTGACAATTGAAGGTGCAGTTCAAAAAAAAATTACATTATCAATGGATGATATCAATAAACTTTTTGCAACCGAAGAACGAGTTTATAGACTGAGATGTGTTGAAGGTTGGTCAATGGTAATACCTTGGAATGGCTTCCCTTTAAAAAACCTTTTAAGTAAAGTTGAGCCATTGGGAAAAGCAAAATTCATTTCTTTTGAAACAATCTATGACCCAGAACAAATGGTTGGCCAAAGATATCCTATTTTAAAATGGCCATATGTTGAGGGATTAAGAATAGATGAAGCGATGCATCCATTAACCTTCATGGTAACTGGTTTATATGGAAAGGATTTACCTAATCAGAATGGTTCACCAATAAGATTAATGGTTCCATGGAAGTATGGATTTAAAAGTGCAAAAGCCATAGTCAAAATAAAATTTTTAGAAAAAATGCCTAAATCTTCATGGATGATAGCATCACCACGAGAATATGGTTTCTACTCTAATGTTAATCCAAATGTTGATCACCCTAGATGGTCTCAAGCTACAGAGAGAGTTATTGGGACTGGGATTTGGACGCCTAGAATAAAAACTTTAATGTTTAATGGTTATGCTGATGAAGTTGCGCAACTCTATTCAGGGATGGATTTAAAGAAATATTTTTAGTAATAAATGTACAAATATTCTAAAGTTTTAATTTTTTTCTTATGTCTATGGCCAATCTACTCTCTATCATATTATATTTATTTTAATCAATTAGGTCCTGACCCTATAAAAAAAATAATGCACCATTTCGGTGAATGGAGTTTAATATTTATCTGTTTAACATTGGCAATGACTCCACTTCAAAGAATTACAAAATCTAATTTTTGGGTTAAACATAGAAGGATGCTTGGATTATTTGTTTTTTTTTACGTATCAGTTCATTTACTAATATATGTAGGTCTAGATTATAGATTTGACTGGAATAGCATTAGCGATGATTTGATTAAAAAAAAATATATTTATATTGGATTTTCTGCATGGTTATTATTAATACCCTTAGCGCTTACATCTTCTCAAAAAATGATGATAAAATTAAAATCAAATTGGAAAAAATTACATAGGTTGATTTATGTAATCGCAGCTTTTGGAATTCTTCATTTTATTTGGATGTCGAAAACTATTTTTTTTGAGCCACTTATTTATTTAATAATAATTGTTGTTTTGTTTTTATTTAGAATTAAGATTAGAAAAAGTACATAAATTATGGATGAAAATACAAAAAAGGAACTTCAATCTGCCGCCTTTGAAAGATTGCTTAACCACCTAAGAGATAGAAAAGATGTTCAAAATATTGATCTTATGAACTTAGCTGGTTTTTGTAGAAACTGTTTATCAAAGTGGTTTAGAGAAGAAGGTGAAAAAAAGGTATTGAAATGTCAGACCCAGATGCAAGAAAGTTTGTATATGGAATGCCTTATGAAGAGTGGAAAGAAAAATATCAAAAATAATTATTTTTCTTTTAGTCTTGGAAATAATTCAACAAAATTACAGGGTTTGTTGTTAATGTTCAATTGATGGACTAATATTTGATCCCAAGCATCTGTTACACCACCTGAAGAACCTGGTAATGCAAAAATATATTTACCATTTGCTAGGACTGCACATGCTCTAGATTGTATAGAGGATGTTCCTACAGTTTTTAAACTCACATATCTAAAAATTTCACCAAATCCAGGTATATGCTTATCAGCAATATCATTTACTGCTTCAGGAGTTATATCCCTTCCGGTTAAACCTGTTCCACCTGTCGTAATAATTACATCAATATTCTTTTTTTTAATCCACTGTTTAAGTATTTTTTTAATAGCGGCCTTGCTATCTTTACAAATTTTACGATCAACAAGATTGTGCTTAGCTTTTTTAATTTTTTTCACAAGTATACCACCAGATTTATCATTCTTTAAAGTTCTGGTGTCAGTAACTGTTAATAATGCTATATTTACCCTCATAATTTACTTATGTTTATATTATCAATTTTATTTTTTGTCACTGCAATACTATATTCAAGCGTTGGTTTTGGTGGAGGATCAACATACTTAGCGTTATTATTAATTTGGGGAATTCCTTATTCTATCTTTCCTCTAATTGCATTAATTTCTAATATTTTTGTAGTGTCAGGCAACTGCTTTAACTACATAAGAGCTGGAAATTTAAATTTTAGAATACTTTCACCTTTTCTAATAGGTTCATTACCACTTGCTTATTTTGGTGGTACATTACAAATAAATAAAGATCTATTTGAGGTAATTCTTTTTATTGTTTTAGGAATTGCAGGTTTGTTATTGCTTATAAATTTTAATAAATACGACGATGCAGAAAAAAGCATAAAAAAAATTCCAATATTTTTTTCAATAATTATTGGATCTATAATTGGCTTTATTTCTGGTGTGGTTGGTATTGGTGGTGGAATTTTTTTAAGTCCCATAATGTTTCTTGTAAAAGCAGATAAAGCAAAGAATATTGTAACTGGTGCGTCTGTATTCATATTGCTTAATTCAATTTCGGGAATTTTAGGGCATTTAAGTAAAAATTATGTATTTTCTGAATTGTCAAATTATTGGCCATTATTTTTAATGGTAATTATTGGAGGTCAACTTGGTAATTTAATAAATTTAAAAAAATTATCTTCTAAGCTACTCACTCTTATAACTGCTGCACTTGTGTTGTTTGTTTCTATTAGAATTGGTATTAAGATATTTTTCTGAACTATGAATTTTAGCAATTCCATAATAAGGATTTATTTATGAAAAAATTATCTGAAATTGAAATAGATAAATTTTCAAAAAAAATTTTAGAAGATTATGATAACAAATGTCCTGGGACAATTTTTAAATCAGAAATCAAATTAAGTAATGAAGATGGGCTGCTAATACAGTCAAAAGTCACAAAATTAAGAATGGGTAGAGGTGAAAAAGTTATTGGTTATAAAATTGGTTGTGTTTCAAAAGATACTCAAACAAAAATGGGTTTTAATCAACCTGCATCAGGAACTCTTTGGGAAAGTGAAATATTTCATAGTGGAGTTGAATTAGAAAAAAAAAATTATTCAAATCCAGCTATGGAAGCAGAATTTGGAATAAGGTTAAACCGTGATATTGATCCCAAATTGGTTTCTTTTAATTATATACTAGAGTCTATTCACTACATTTATCCTTTAATTGAAATACATAATTTAATTTTTAATGGTAAAGAACCTCATGGTGCTGAACTCCTGGCAAATAATGCTTTGCATGCCGGAGTTATTCTAGGCCAAGAGAATAAAGTTTATGATAATATAATAACAGATCTTAAGCTTATTTATGATAATGAAATTGTTGATAGCTGGTCAGATAAACAATGGCCAAATGATATGATATCAGAAATTGAATGGTTAGTTAAAGAACAAGCAAAATTAAATAATATTCTAAAAAAAGATGATTTAATTTTAATAGGTGCTTATGGATTTCCAGTTCCAATTAAAAATAAAAATCTAATTCAAGTAATGTCATCTGCATTTGGTAATGTAGATGCCAAATTTATCTGAAATGATAGAATTGTTATTATAAAAAAAATCTTAAGGGTCGTATTTTTGGTTTTTTTATGTTAACAATATAAGTAATGAAACTTAAACAAATCTTTAATTTTTGGAAACATTGGAATTGTAGTTTATTTGTTAAAGTTCACTTTACCTCTGGAAAGTAAATAATCTTTTTTACTAAGTTTTAATAATATTCATTTAATTTTTAACTAAAGGACTCTTATGAGTAAAAAAGGTTTATTTTATAAATCAATTATTTGGCAAATTATCGGCATGATATGGATATCTTTATTATCTTATCTCTGGTTTGGTAATTGGATCAGATCATTAGGTTTTACTAGTATTGTTGTGATCGTTAGTATTTTTGCTTACATTCTGTATGAGATTTTGTGGGAAAAATTGACAAAAAATAAAAAATTTTAATTATTGATTTCTTATTAGAGGATAAACCTTAGGATTTAGATATTTTAAGTTAGTTAATAATATCAAAACCAAGGTAACAAAACCAATTGAAAGTCCTAAATAAATTAAAATCTTAAAGTCAAACATCCACACTAATTCAAAAATATTTTCCATAATAAATTTTGAACCAATCACAGCAAAGAATATTGCAATTAAAATTACAGAGTTAAAGATAATTACGAATTCAATTAAAGATGAAAAAATGATTTGTTTTTTTGAAAAACCTAAAATTTTGAAAACCAAATTTTGATATTCTTTTACTTTTCCTTGAACCATAATTGCACTTGAAATTACAATTAAGCCTATAACAATTGTAATCCCTGAAATTAATGTAACCGCAATAAATACCTTATTTAAAACAGCTGTAACTTTTGATAAATAATCTGCAATTTTAATCATTGATAAACTTGGCATGATTTCAAGCATTTCAGTTTCATCAAATTTGTTTGAATTAAATGTTGCAGTAGCCAAATACTCATGTGGAATATTTTTTGCAAATTGAGGGTTAAATAACATTGCAAAGTTGATATTTAAATCTCGATAATCAACTTCTCTAAAATTTACTACTTTCCCTTCAATTTCACGTCCATAAACATTTAAAGTAAAGATATCACCTAACTGGATGTTAAAATCCTTAGCAACTTTTGCATCTAAAGATATTTGTAGTTGATCTGGCTTTGATAAATCCCACCATGCACCTTCTAAAATTAAGTTATCTTCAGGCACATCTTCTACCCACGAGGATCTTCGTTCACTACCAATAACCCAGTAACTGTCATTATCTGGTTTAATATAAGTATTAGGATCAATCCCATTAATTTTTACTATACCAGATGAAACCATTGGTACAATTTCAATGGATGCATTTGAATCCATATTTAAAATACCTTGTTCAAATTTCTCTCTTTCTCCTTTTTGAATACCGACAAAGAAATAATCAGGTGCAATATCTGGAATAGATTTAGCAATTTCTCTTTGAAAATTTGTACCAACTAAAGCTAAAGTTAATAACAAAGTAACCCCTAAGCCAAGAGACATAACTGTAATAGGAGTTATACTTTTTGTCTGAGTAATATTTTTAATTGAAACTTTTAAAGAAATTATTGGACTTGATTTGAATTTTTTAAGAAAAAAAATGATTAATTTTGAAAGTAAGAAAAATACAATTAAACAAACAAAAAAAGCCACAAAGTAACCCAAGCTATAAGAAGGTTGTTCAGATCCAATCGTGAATAATAAAATTAAGATAGATAATAAAACAAAGCTTAGAACAACTGATCTCTTAGAATAATGAAATTGAAGGTTTTGAAATACGTTTCTAAATAAATTAGAGGCTTTTACTTGATCTATAGAACTGATTGTTGGAATAGAAAAAATTACAAGAACTAACAAACCTACTAAAAATATTTTTAAAAAATTAAGTAATGAAAACACCGGATAAACATTCAATCCCAATCCATCAGATAGATATTTATCTACTATCGGTACAATTAAAAAACTTGATCCATAAGCAACAACAGTGATGATGAATAAAAGTATGAATAACTGAAGGTAATATAATCTTTTAATATTGCCTGAATAAAAGCCAACCGCCTTCCTTACAGCAATAGACATGTTGTTTTGATTAATAAAAGAAAGAAGAGTATTTGCTATTCCAATGCCTGCAATTAACATTGCACTGATTGATACAAGAGATAAAAATTGAGAAAAATTGTTAATAATTCTCTTTATTCCACTAGCAGAATTTTCAGGATATCTAAGCTTTACTTTTTTATCGTCTTTAAAAATTTCTTCAATTCGTTGTTCTATTTCTTCTGGTTTATTTTTTCCATTAAATTTTACTTTGTATTCATAGTTTAAAAAACTTCCAATTCCATTTAGTTTTAAAATTTCTAAAGTTTGTTTTCCTGCTAAAGCCCAATCTCCAAATGCAACAAATCCACTAACATCTGGTACTGATTTAATAATTCCAATTACTGTAAAGTTTTGATCTTGAACTTTTACCTTTTCATTAATTTTTATATTAAGGGTTTTTGATAAACTTTCATTGATAAGGATAGAGTAAGGTTCTTTTTGCATTCTTTCAAAAGCTCCAATTGGCTCATAAACAACATTTCCATATAAAGGATATTTATCATCCACAGTTTTAATTCTAGTAAATAATGATTTATTTTTTTCTCTTCCTGTTGTTGAAAGCATAGTGCTGAACTCAATCATTTGAGAAACAGTTGCAAATTCTTTTACTTGATTAACTAGATTTAAATCTCCTGGATTACGATTGTAATCAATCTCTAAATCTCCACCTAAAAGTGATTTGGCATTATTATTTAGCTCTTTTTTAAGACTATCTTCAATTGTGAAAATAGCACTTAATATAAAAAGACTTATAAATAGCGTAAGAATTATACTAGATATTTTATGATAGTTTCTGCTTAAGTCTTTTAAAGCATATTTTAAAATCAAACTAAATTCTGTAGAATTATTTAATTTTTCCATCTTTAATTTTTATTTTTCTTTTTGCTTTGTCGGCAAGTTTAGTGTCATGAGTTACCATGATTAAAGAAGAGCCTTCTTCTTTTACATACTTAAATAAAATATTTGCAATCATGATAGAATTTTCAGTATCCAAATTTCCGGTTGGCTCATCAGCTAAAATTAATTCTGGTTTCATTGCAATTGCTCTAGCGATAGAAACTCTTTGTTGTTCACCGCCTGATAATTGACTTGGTAGATTATTAAAACGATGTTTCAAACCAAAACGATCTAATAAAATTTTTGCCTCTTTTTCTGGATTATTAAAATTATTGAGCTCAAGTGTAAGCGCAACATTTTCAACAGCTGTGTAATTAGGGATTAAATAAAACGACTGAAAAATTATTCCAATATTTTTCTTTCTTATCTCAGATACCTCATCTTCACTAAGGTCTGTAATTTCTTGATCTTTGAAAATTATTTTACCAGAGTTAGGTTTCTCCAACCCCCCAATTAGCATGATTAAACTTGTTTTCCCTGAGCCACTTTCCCCAACAACAGAAACGGTTTCTTTTTTCTTAATATTTAAATCGATATTCTTTAAAACATTGATACTATCTTTACCAGTTTGGTATTTGAGATTTATTTTTTTTAATTTAAGAAGAGTATTCATGAATAAGACAATATTTATAAAAGTTTTGATAATATTTCTAGTGCACATAAACGCAAGCGCAATAGAAAAGGTAGTTTTATTCGGTGATAGTTTGATGGCTGGATATGGATTACCTAAAAAACATCATTTATCAATAGTTTTAGAAAATAATCTTATGGAAACTGGTTTAAATATTAAAGTTATTAATGGAAGTGTTTCTGGAAGCACGTCATCGGGTGGACTGAATAGAGTTGATTGGAGTTTATCAGAACCAGGAATAGATTTAATCATTTTAGGATTAGGAGCTAATGACATGCTCAGGGGAATTCAGCCAGACGAAACAAAAAAAAATTTAGAACAAATAATAAATGTTGCACAAAATAAAAAAATTAAAATTATTTTAGCTGGGATGGTTGCACCAAACACTCATGGGGAAAAATATAAAAAAGAGTTTGATGATATTTATCCGAAATTATCAAAAAAATATAATTTACCCTTAATCCCATTTCTTCTTGAAGGAGTAGCACTTAATCCAAGCTTAAATCAAAAAGATGGAATTCATCCAAATAAAGATGGGACCATCAAAGTAAGTGAAACTATTAAAAAAAGTATTATTAATATTTTAAATTAAATGATTAAATTTTTAATCTGTCGGTTTCTTGTCTGTAAAAGGAATATTAAAATTAATTAAGTTTTTTAATTAAATGATACTTGTATTTATTAGATTAGTTACGGTTTTGATTACAAAACGTATGGTTCAATACGTTCTTCATTTTTAAGAACTCTGTCTACACCAAAACAATTTAAATCAATTGATTGGTATGAGCCTGTTGTAATTAATTCAGTTAAAGCTCTGCCTATTCCAGGTGATTGCATTAGTCCTCTTCCAGTAAACCCAGTGGCTAAATAAACATTTTCATATGAGGGATGTTTACCTACAACAGCATTGTTATCTAATTTATTACAATCGTAGTACCCTGCCCAACCTCCTGTTAATTTTAATTCTTCAAACGCTGGTATTCTTTTTGCTAATGCGGGCCATACAAGTTCTTCAAAATCATTCCATTCAGGTTCAAGATCTTCTGCATCCCATTTTGATATAGGAGAGCCTGCAAGATATTCTTTACCTTCTGGTCTCCAATATACTCCTGTTGTTAAATCCCCTGTTAATGGCATTTCAGGAATATGTTTAGGACACTTCACACGAAACACAGTATGTTTTTGTGGAAACACAGGAATATCATTTAGCAACTCATTAGTCCAACATCCAGCAGCAGACACTATCGTTTTAGCATTCACCTCTGAAAGACTTTTTATATCACCCTTAATAAATTCTGCTCCTAGTTCTATGGCTTTACTTTTTAAAGCACCATGAAATAAAAATGGATCAATCCATCCTTCTATTTTGCTATCAGTATAAGTAGCAGTTTCAATGCCTTCATTGTTTACGTATGGAAAAATATTTGTGAGTTCTGAACCTTTGATGTTTTTGGTTCCAGCATCACAAGCTTTATGATTTTCTAAAGCTCTGTACTGCTCTTCTGCATGCTCTGGTCCAAATAATAAAAGATAACCATTTGCTACCATACTAGCAGTTGGTTTTGGGTTTTTCTCAGTTTTAAGTATTTCAGGAATTTGAAGAAGAAATTCTCTTGCGAATTTTCCTAATAATATGTTTTCTTTTTGAAAAAATTGTCTTCTAAAACCACCAAGTGATAAAGGAAATGATGCTTTTTTATATGTTGGGTCCTTTTCGATAACTTTTACTTTTCTTCCCTCTTTTGATAAAAAATAAGCGGTTGCAGCCCCAATAATACCACCACCAATTATAACAACATCATCCATATTAATTTAAATATAATAAACTTAAGTTAAGTGTAAATGCATAACAACACCACACAAGATAAGGTATCATTAAATAGAAACTTACTGTACTTATTTTTTTATATTTACTCATCAACAATAATATAAAGAAAATAATTACCATAATATTCAATAAAGCTAAAAAAATGTTGTGAAAGTAAAAGAAAACAATACTCCAAGTTGCATTGAATATGAGATGAATTAAATACAAATGAATCAGTTTATTATTTGTCACATCTTTATGCCAAGACAACCAAATTGCGATCGTCATAAGTAAATACAAAGTTGACCACACAGGAGCAAATACCCAAGCTGGTGGATTAAAACTTGGTTTTATTAAAGTTGAATACCAAGGTTCTTTAGATGTGTATGTAATTATGCCACCAATGAAAGAAGCTGAGTAACTAACAAAAGCAAAGAAAATAAAAGATAAAAATTTATTTTTTAACATAATGCTATATATATCAATCCATAATGAATGACAAAGTAGTATGGATAACTGGTGCAAGTAGTGGAATAGGAGAAGCTACAGCACTAAGATTTGCCAAAGAAGGATGGAAAGTAGTAGTTTCTGCAAGAAGAGTTGAGCTACTTAATAAACTAGCAGAAAATGAAAATATTTATTCTTATCCGCTTGATATTACAGACACTATAAAAATTAAAGAAGTCTTTGAAAGTATAATCAAAGATTTAGGTAAGATTGACTTATGTATTTTTAGCTCTGGAACATACGAAAGAAAATCTGAAAAAGAGATAAGTGTTGAAAATATTAAACAAGTAATAGATGTCAATTTTTTAGGTATAATTAATTCAGTTAGTTCTGTTGAAAAATATTTTAAAGAAAACAAAAGTGGACATATTGCAATAGTTTCCTCACCCGTCGGCTACAGAGGATTGCCAAAGTCTTCAGGATATACACCATCAAAAGCTGCTTTAAATAATTTTACCCAAGGAATATATTTTGATTTTCAAAAGTTTAATGTGAGAATTACGCTAATAACTCCAGGTTTTATTAAAACAGCACTAACAGATAAAAATGAATTTAAAATGCCATTTCTTAAAACTCCTGAATATGCGGCTAACAAAATATTTGAAGGATTAGTAAATAAACAAGCTTTCGAAATAATATTTCCACCTCAAATAGCTATAATTTATAAAATATTCCAAATATTACCTAACAGAATGTATAATTATTTAATTTCTAAATTTGTTAACCGTTAATCTTTAACAAACATAACCGTAAGTTCAGCAACTTTTATTCCAAACTTTGTCATTGTAGCTCTATTAATGGCTACTCTATCATCTTGCTTGAAAATCCAATCATCAAAAGTTATTTTCATTTCCTTACCTTTAACTGGAACTAATAAGACATATTCAAATTTAAATGCAGGGCCATACGAATAACCTCTGGCAGTCCCTACTACGTCACCCGCTGTACCTTCGTAGTTGTGATCATCAATTTTATTTATAATCCACTGTCTTGTTTGAATTTCACCATCAGACCAATTAAATTTTTCATCAAGAATTAGCTGATTTCCGTCCCAAGCTCCATTTAAATCAGCTGAAAATTGTCTAGTCACCTTTCCAGATCTATTTTGAAGTATTCCCCAAGCTTTAACATTACCTGATAGATATTCTTCAATAATTAATCTAGGTTTTTGATCTTTAAAATCTTCTGGTTTCATATTTTTTCCACAACTTGTAATTAAAATTGAGATAATTATCAATAGAATAGATTTATAAAAAAATTTACTAATCATTATTTATTTTGTAGTGATAATTGTATTAGGTCAATATTTTTTGATCTAAATCCAGCTTGACAATAAGATAGATAAAAATCCCACATTCTTTTAAAAGTTAAATCAAATCCTTGTTGTGAAATTTCATCCCATTTTTTAAAGAATTCATCTTTCCATAATCCAAGTGTTTCAGAATAATGTAAACCAAATGATTCGTATGAATTAACATCCAAATTATACTGATTAGCATATGAATATAGGCTAGCCTTAGATGGTAAAAAACCACCAGGAAATATATATTTTTGAATAAAATCCTGCTTTTTTTTATATCTGTCGAAATATTTATCATCAATAGTAATTGCTTGGATTCCAACCTTCCCTCCTGGGACTAAGTTATTCTTGATAGTATTAAAATAACTTGGAAGATATTCTTTTCCAACTGCTTCAATCATTTCTATTGATACTATTCCATCATATTTATTTTTAACATCTCTATAATCAACTAAGTAAACATTTACTTTTTCATTTAAAGAATTTTTATGCATTCTTCGTTTAGTGTAATCAAATTGTTTCTGAGAAATTGTTATACAATCTAATTTGATATCATGATTTTTTGCAGCGTACTCAGCGTAGCCTCCCCAGCCACATCCTATTTCTAAAATACTACTACCGTTTTTTGGTGAGATTATATCGGTAAGCCTTTTATATTTGTTAATCTGAGCTTTCTCTAAATCATTATTGCCTTCTTCAAATATAGCACTTGAATATGTTAAAGTTTTATCTAACCAGAGAGAGAAAAAATCATTTCCTAAGTCATAGTGTTTAGAAATATTATCTTTGCTTCTTTTTTTAGTATTTTTTAAAAATAAACTTTTAACAAAATTTACGGCAGGAAAATCGAGTATACCTGAAAATTTATAAATCAAACTTACATTTTTTGCTGTTAACTCGATTAAGTTTGAAAGATTATTTGTTTCAAATTCACCTTTCATGTAACTCTCAGCTAAACCTGAACTTCCATTTTTTATAAGATTAAAAGTAAAATCTTCACTATTTATTTTTATTTCAACTTTTAAAGACTCATTACTATTCCCAAAAAAATATTTTTCACCATTTAAGTGAGTTATTTCTAAATAACCAAATTTAATGTTCTTTAAAGTGTTAAAAACAAATTTATCTGACAACTTGTACATGTATTTTAAATTTCACGTGAAATTTTATTTCTAATTTTTATATTTTTTTTTACTAAGCTAACTCCTTTAAACCACAATTTGAATGCTTCATAATGTATTGCGGCAATAACCTTAAAAGACATTAAGGGATAGGATAAATAGGTCTTTATTAAATTACTGTTGGTAATTTTAAGTTTTTTTCCATTTTGAGATGCAACCAATAGTTTACTTTTCTCATCATACTGATCAATTAAAACAGATATTGTATTGGATGGTTTCGTAAGCACAAAATTGTAAGTACAATTCATCTTAATGAATGGAGAAACATAAAATTTTTTTTCGCATTTATGTTTTAAAATATTAGACTTATTATTTACTTTAAATATATAGCTATGTTGTTCACCGAAAGTATTTTTAACCTCATAGATAACTGTAATTAATTTATTTTTTAAATTGTAAATATAAAAAATGCTTAAAGGATTAAAGACATATCCAAATATTCTCGGATAACAAAGAAGTTTAATTTTAATACCATTAAAATGAATTTTATTTTTTCTCAAAGTTGATTTGACCCAATTTTTAAGTGAAGATCCATCTCTTGGGCCATGATCTATGTTGAAAAAACTTAAAATATTGAACTTATTAAGGGAAAATATGCTTAATTTTTTATCCATTTCATTGATTTCATTCAAATCAATCAGCATTGAAAACACATCATATTTAAAAAAATGTTTCTTAGGTTTAAATCTTTTATGGACTACTGTGCCTTTATATATACAAGATGAATTAATCATTTAAATGCTTTATCATTTCTATAGAAGATTTTATACCATCCTCGTGAAACCCATTACCAAAATAGCTACCACAAAATAATAAATTCTCTTTATTTTGTATTTTATAAAGCTCTTTTTGATACCTAATGCTGTTATTATCAAAAAATGGGTGTGTAAAATTTACAGTATTAAAAATTTTATCTTGTGGAATTTTTTTATATGGATTTAAAGTTAAAAAAATATTTTTTTTTATTTCAAGATTCTGTAATAAATTTAACCAATATGTTATTGATGGGCTATTAGTTTTTTCACTACTCATTGAAGAATTCCATGAACACCAATTAAAATTATTTTTCGGCATATAGCTATCGTCGCAATGTATTACTGCGGTATTATTTTTATATTGAAAATTATTTAAAACTTTGGTTTCTAATTTGGATGGTTTTTCAATTAATTTTAAAGCTTCATCAGCGTGAGCTGCGATTACAACTTTATCATAAATAAAATATTCATTTTCTTTTCCATAAAAAATTTGAACATTGTTATTTGATTTAGTAATTTTATTTATTTCATAATTTTTATAGTATTCTCCACTTATTTTACCTAAAATATTTTTTACATATGTCTTGCTTCTACCAGTTACAGTATACCACTGTGGTCTATTTTTTATTTTAAATAAGCCATGATTATTAAAAAAATTAATAAAAAATTTTAATGGCATTTTCTTAGCCTTATCTGATGGCATAGACCAAATAGCTGATACCATTGGAATTATATGATAATTTACAAAATATTTACTTAATTTTTCTCTTTTTAAAAATTCCTCAAGTGTTTCGTTATTACTATTACTAATAGATAAATTGCTACATTTTCTATAAAATTTAATAATTTCAAAAAACATCTTTATAAATTTTAGATTAAAGATATTTGACTTGTTGGTTAAGAATCCTTTCAAACCTTTTCCACTATATTCTATACTCCCATTATCTACATTAACTGAGAAAGACATGTTGCTTTTTTCGTATAAAATTTTATTTTCATCAAAGAAATCGATTAGATTAGGATAAGTATTTTTATTAAAAACTATAAAACCAATATCAACTGCAATATTTTTTTTTTCTTCATATTCAATATCTATAGTGTATGAATGACCACCAAAGTGATTCCCTTTTTCAAATAAATCTACCGTATGTTTCTTGGACAAGTAATATGCTGCACTTAAACCTGATATACCTGATCCAACAACTGCTATTTTCATTATGTTTTGATTACTTTATCTTTGTATAAAAGATTGAGAAATTGAAGCAATACGGCAAAAATTACTATAGATCCTCCAATAAGAACAATAAACGGGGGATTTTCATTGATAAACAACCAAGCCCAAAGTGGTCCAAATACTGCTTCGGTTAACATAATTATTCCTACCATGGCAGATGGTGTGGTTCTTGCGCCAATAGTTATTAAAATAAAACCAAAACCAAGTTGGAAGAAACCTGCGAGAAATCCAAGAAATATATCATGAATTGAGATCTGGATTTTAACTGACATTAAATAACCAATTATCATAGCTAAAATACCAGCAATCAATTGAATGGGCACCATATCTATCTGAGGGTATTTTCTTATAATTAAAATTAGAAAAGCAAAAGATATTGGCATTATAAATGCTGCGATATTTCCAGTCATTTGGCCTGGTGACAAAGAATTTCCAACCATTAAAATAATACCTGAAATTGCTAATATTATTGATGATAAAGTGATTTTAGATATTTTTTCTTTTAAAAAAAAATAACCAAATATTGCAAGGAATATAGTCTGAGTTTGAATAATAAAATTAGTATTTGCAACTGTTGTATTATACATAGCAAATACATATCCACAAAAACCTGATGATAATACAATACCACCAATTAATCCTGGAACTCCAGCTTTCATAAATGAAGTAAAAAAATTTTTTTTATAAGTAATAAATAAAAAAATTGTAACAATAATTATAAAAAACAAAGATCTCCAAAAAAGTATTTGCCACAAGTTTGCACCCTCAAATGATTTTACAATCAATCCTCCAAAACTAAGGCTGCATGCTCCTAAAAAAATTAAAAAAGGTCCAGGTATTTTTTGTATTAAATTCATATTTGATTTATTTGATTAATTAAATTTTGCGTTTCTAAATTATATAGATTGTATAAATTTTCTGCATCTTTTAATGTTATTTCTTCAAATTTAATTTTAGATCCAGGAGGTAACTGGGAAACTTTATCAAAATCAGCACTTATAACTGATGCTATTTTGGGATAACCACCAATTGTACCGTGATCAGAAAGCATGATGATCGGTGAACCATCTGAAGGAATTTGGATTACACCTTTTATTATACCCTCAGATCTAATATTTGTACTTACATTGTTTTTTATAACTGGCCCTGATAATCTCATGCCCATTCGATCTGAAAATTTTGATACAGTAAATTCTTTTGTAAAAAAATCATTTTTAGAAATATCGGTAAAATAATTATAATTTGTAGCTTTAATCACTCTTATATATTCTATCTTAGAATTCATATAATTGAGCTTTTTTGTAAAATTATTTGAATTTTTATTATTTAGAATAATCTGATTAGCATTGGATATTTTTTTTCCATTATTTCCGCCTACTCTTGCATTTGTATTAGTTGAGGAACTTCCAAATGATAGATCAGTTTGAAATCCTCCCTCTACAGCCAAGTATCCATATACTGAATTTAATACTGAGATAATATCAATTTGATCACCATCCTTAAGATTATAAGATCTATAACATTCACCAATTTCTGTTTCTTTAGATCTAATAATTTTAAAATTTACATTTCCAGTAATTGCAAATTTTACCTCTTTTCCATTAAATTTTAATAATGGACCTTGATAAGCAAATTCTATTAATGTCTCACTGTCATCTGATAACAAACTATTAGCTAATTTGTAGTTTCTTATATCCATTGCTCCTCCGACAGGCAGGCCAATATGATTTAAATTTTTTCTTCCCAGGTCTTGATATGTAGTATTTGTGCCAGGGCGTATGATAGAAAAAAAATTATTTTTAGTATTTGTCATATTCTGTTTTGCTTATTTCGTAAAATTTAACTTTATTGCCAGGATTTATTAAAACCGGCTGATTTTGTTTATTTTTATTAAAAATTTCAATAGGTGTGTTGCCAATTATATTCCATCCACCAGGACTTTCAAATGTATAGATATTGCAAAACTTTTCAGTAATTCCAATAGATCCTTTTGGAACTTTGATCCTAGGTGTTTCTAATCTTTTTGATTGCAATCTTATATCTACATCACCCATAAACGGCATGCCTGCTATAAAACCTGTCATATAACAAAAATATTTTTTGCTGAAAAAAATTTTGTAAATTTCACTAGTGCTCATTTTTGTAATTTCTTCTAATCTTTTAAGATCAAGTTGGAATTCGTTATCTAAACAAATAGGAATTTCTATAGTTTTATTTTCTATTTCTATTTTTTTTTTTATTTCTAAATTTTTAATTAAATCTCTTACTTTTTGATAATTAATTACATCTAAATCAAATGACACTATTAGTTTGTTGTAGGATGGTGCTAAATTTACTATTCCTTCAATTTTCTCATCTTTTAATATGTTAAAAACACTTATTACATTAGAATTTATTTCAGAGTTTACCTCATCTCCAAAATCACAATATAGAGCTGTGTCACCAAGATTAGTTATATTTTTGATCATGACATGTTATAATTCATATTTAATACTATGGAAATTAATATAAATTGCGATTTAGGAGAGAAATCTAAGCTCCATTCAGATCATAATGATCCAGAATTATTAAGTATTGTTAATTCAGCAAATATAGCATGTGGGTATCACGCAGGAGATGAAGAGACGATGAGTAAAGTTATTCAGATATCGAAAAAAAATAATGTTAGCATTGGTGCACATCCTTCATTTAAAGATATTGAAAATTTTGGCAGAAAAAGACAAAACTTAAATTCAAGTGAAATTAAAAAATTAATAATTAACCAATATGAAATTCTTCAAGCTATAGCATCTAAACATAACGAGAAAGTTACTCATATAAAACCACATGGTGCTTTAAACAATATGGCTTGTGAAGACATGGAATTATCAATTACCATAGCTAAAACAATTGAAGAAATTGATAAAAACTTGATATATTTAGTTCCTACTGGTTCAAAAATGGAGACAGCTGGAAATAAATATAATTTAAATATAGCTTGTGAAATATTTGCAGACAGGAATTACGAGGATGATGGAAATTTAGTATCAAGATTGAAAGAAAATGCGTTAATTACTGACCCAAATTTAGCAAAATCTCATGTTTTAAAGATGGTAAAAAATCAGTCGCTTAATTGTCTCAGTGGTAAGCAAATCCCTTGTAAGATAGACTCTATTTGCATACATGGGGATAATAAAAGTTCATTAGACACTGCTAAAATAATTAAAAATGAACTTTATGATAATGGTTTAACTTTAAAACCATTAAATGAGATGAAAAAATTTATATAATATGAAATATTTAACAATAGCTATTTTTCTAATTTCCCAATTATTTGTGCAAAATTTATTTGCCGCTGGTAGTGATGGCAGTAGTGGCGGTAAAGATAAAAGCGAATATAAACAAGCAGTCAATTTAATAAAAAGTGCAAAAAAATATGAAAAAAAAGAAAAAATTGAAAAAGCACAAAAAAGATATGCAAGAGCATATAAACTTTTAATTAAATCTAATAAAAAGAAACCAAATAACGCTGATACGTTAAATTATTTAGGTTTTACCTCTAGAAAATTAGGTGATTTTGAAAATGGTGAAAAATTTTATTTAGAAGGCCTGGCTATTGACCCTAAACATGTTGGAATAAATGAATATCTTGGAGAACTGTATGTTGCAACTAATAGAATGAATCTTGCAAGGGAGAGATTAGAAGTGCTAATGGGATGTAATTGTGAAGAATATAATGAATTAAAAGAAATTATAGATGGAACTAAAAAATCTAAATATTAGTTTCACAAATCAGACATAATTAATTAATATTTTAAAAATAATTAAAAATTTAAATAAGAAACTACATTGATTGAAGAAGCTATAATATTATCTCAGATTATATTTATTGACATTATACTTGCAGCAGATAATGCAATTATTATTGGATTAATCGCATCCAACTTTGTACCAAAAAATCGAAAACTAATAATATTTTGGGGAGTAGTAGGTGCTTTAGTATTTAAAGTAATTTTTGCAATATTCGCTACCTATCTTTTTAAGTTTTATTGGATCAAAATACTTGGAGGTCTATTATTAGTATGGATTGTAAATGATTTAAGAAAAGATCTTTTTGAAATACAAAAAATTAAATCTCCAACAAAAAAATCAAGAGAACCATCATTTATAAAAAGTATATATAAAGTCTTATTTGCAGATATTACTATTAGTTTTGACAATGTTATTGGTGTAGTTGGGGCCTCTAAAGGTTATTTTGGATTTATGATTTTTGGTTTAGTTTTATCTGTTGTGCTAACAGGTGCGCTAGCAACATATTTAGCAAACTATATTCAAAAACACTTATGGATTGCTTATATTGGATTAGCTTTTATTTTTATAGTTGCAATACAGTTAATAATCGGTGGCTTAGCTGATGCTGGAATCATTAATATTAATGATGCATTTAAGCAATACTTTTAATAAGAGTATTTTTTTGATGGGTAATTTTTATTTGTCACTTCTTTCTTAAATTTTTTTAGGCCATTTTTTATCGCAGATTTGATATTAGCAAATTTTTTAACAAATCTTATATTGGTTTCATTTAATCCTAATAAGTCATCCGTCACTAAAACCTGACCATCACAATACACAGAAGATCCAATTCCAATTGTTGGTATTTTAATACTTTTGGTTATTTCTTTTGCTGTTGATGTTTCAACGCACTCAAGGATCATTGAAAAAACACCTAGACTTTCCAAAAGTTTGGCTTCTTTAAGAAGTTTATTTTTCTCAGATTTATTTTTTCCTTGAAACCTAAATTTACCTGCTGTTTGTGGGAGTAAACCTAAATGTCCCATTAAAGGTATTTTATTTTTTATAAGATGTTGAGTTATATCTTTTATTTTTGCACCACCTTCCATTTTGACGGCATCACATTTAGTACTTTTAATTATTTTTTTAGCATTAATTAGTGCTTCTTTTTTATTTCTATAAGTGTTGTATGGCATATCAACCACCATAAGGCTTGTTTTTATTCCTTTCCTAACACTTTTAGAATGTTCTATCATTTGAGTTAAGGTAACTTTTTTTGTGGTGTCGTAATTGTACAATACGGACCCAAGTGAATCGCCTACTAAAGTTATATCTGCATATTTATCAGTTACTTCAGCAAAACTTTTTGAATAAGCTGTTAAACAGATTATTTTTTTTTTATTTTTTTTTGATAATATTTTTTTAATTTTAGAATTCATTTATTTAATTAATAATTTTCAGATACAATTTCATCAAGCATATTAATCATTTTCTTTTTATATTCTTCATCTGTTCCTGAAGGTGTATCTATGACTGAAAAATAAGCTGCTACAATATGAGTTTTAAGATTTATTGCTAAAAATTGCCCTCCAAGACCCGAATGCCCAATCCAATCGCCTGATTTCATTGTAGAATTAGAGTAATAAACAAATTTATTGTTACCAAGCTCCATATATTTTGGCCCACCATTTGTTAAAGTTTTTTCGATAAATGATGATGAGCCAATTTTTCTATCACCTACACCATTGCCAAGATTAGAAAATAACAATCCATATCTAAGAAAATCTCTAGTTGTTAAACATCCTCCTCCTGAAATCCAAGGCATGCCATAACGGTCAGTACCCATGTATAGTGCATCTTCAAAACCTGCTGCCTCTACTGCTTTTAACATCCAGTCTCTTAATGATTTGCCACTTACTTTTTCAACAATTAATCCAATTACATCTGTATTTGCAGACTTATAGTGTGCTATGTCTGTATGATTAGTAAGGTCATTATCTTCATTCGCTTTAATTGAATTTAAATAGTCTTCTTGTGCTTGAACCTCTCCTAGTTTTTCTGGGAGTCTCCATCCACATACGGACTCATGTAAATAGGATGATGTAAAAGGATCAGTATAATCTTCACTATATGAATTGATAATATTCATATTTAGAACATCTTGTATTTTTGCAGATGCATATCCTGATCCAATATTTGGTAAATAATAAGAAACTTTATTATTAATATCAATTTTTTTGCTTTCAATTAATTCTCCAATAAATAAATTGAGAAACATTTTAGTTATTGACATAATTGTTTGAGGTTGGTCTTGAGTAAAATCATCAGCATATTTTTCAAAAAAAATCTCATTCCCTCTTCCAACTATAAGTGAACAGAAATACTTGTGGTTAATTAATTCTTTAACTTTTTCTTTTTCGGCAATATTTTTTTGGTGGTTATCTCTAAGTTTTAAAACTAAATCAGATCTCAATAGAACTCCATATCTATTTATTTTATGTAAGTTTCGATATCCATCTCGCCTCGTATCTGGTAAATACCATTTTGCTTTATTGTCTTTTAAAATAACGAGATTTGGGTTTAATTCAGAATCGTGATTATTTTTTTTTATCATTCTAGTTCAATTGTACTTGGAGGCTTAGATGTTACATCATAGACTACTCTGTTTATCCCTTTGATGTTATTTATAATTTTATTTGATATATTCTGCATAAATTCTTTATTAAAGCTAAAAAAATCTGCAGTCATTCCATCCTCAGAAGTAATAGCTCTTAATAAGCACATATATTCATAAGTTCTATTATCCCCCATCACGCCAACAGTCTTAACTGGTAATAATGCGGCATATGCCTGCCATATTTTGTGGTAAAGGTTATTAGATTTTAATCCATTAATAAAAATATTGTCAGCTTCTTGGAGTATTGATATTTTTTCTTTGGTAATATTACCTGGCATTCTGATCGCTAAACCAGGACCAGGGAAAGGATGTCGATTTATTATTTCCTTACTTAATTTAAGTTCCAAACCAAGTTTTCTAACCTCATCCTTAAATAGGAATTTTAAAGGTTCAACTAACTTCAACTTCATTTTTTTTGGAAGTCCTCCTACATTATGATGAGACTTGATTTTAGATGTTTGACTTCCTGTTACAGATTTACTCTCAATTAGATCTGGATAAAGAGTGCCTTGTGCAAGAAATTCAACATTTTTTACTCTTTTAGAGTATTTTTCAAATATTTTAATGAACAAATTTCCTATAATTTTTCTTTTTCTTTCTGGGTCAGAAACATTTTTAAGTTTATTCAAAAAAATATTTTTTGCGTTTACATAAATTAGATTCATTTTTAATCTTTTTTTAAATGTTTTAACTACTTCAATTTCTTCATTCTTTCTTAGAAGACCTGTATTAACAAAAATACAGGAAAGTTTCTTACCAATCGCTTCATGTAACAATTTAGCAACGACACTGCTATCAACACCTCCTGATAGAGCACAAATAACTTTTTTATTTCCAACCATTGACCTTACATCATTAATCAATTTCTTTTTCAGTTGCTTAGATGACCAATTTCTATTTATTTTACAAATTACAAATAAAAAATTTTTTAAAATCTGTTTTCCTTTTGTTGTATGTGTTACCTCGGGATGAAATTGAACACCATAAATTTTTTTTGAAGAATTCTCTATAATAGCGAATTTTGAATTTTTGCTGTATGCTACTGTCTTAAATCCTCTAGGTAGTTTGGTAACTTGATCAGAATGGCTCATCCAAACTTTACTTTTATTTTTTTTATCAAAAAAATTTTTTAATAATAAACTTTTTTTTATTTTTATAACTTCGGCTAAACCAAACTCTCTAAATTTCGACTGTTTAACTTTACCACCAAATTCTTTTGAAATTATCTGATGTCCAAAACAAATTCCAAGAATTGGAATATTTTTCTTCAAAATTGTATTATCAAATTTTATTTTTTTATCTTGATATACATTCAATGGTCCTCCAGAAAGAATTATACCTTTTACATTTTCAAGATTTATCTTATTTGATTTATTATGACTTAAAATTTCTGAATAAACTCCTAGTTCTCGAATTTTTCTTGCTATTAATTGAGTAAATTGAGAACCAAAATCAATAATTAATATTTTAGATAAAGCGCTATCAGTTTTATCCATCTGCTTGAAGATTTTTTAGTTTGTCTTTTATTGAAGATTTTTGATCACATTTTGTTTCACATATTACTTGAAACTTGCTTAGCAATTCCTCGACAACAGAAAAATTTGATTTTTCAAGCTCAATCTCTATAAGCATTAATATTGCCTCTTCATTATTTGGCTCTAACAATAATGCTGTTTCTATATTTTTTTTCGTCTTTTTTTGATCCTCCTCTACTTCGTATATCTTTGCTAAGTAAAGATAAGATTCTGCGTTCTTAGGATTAAAGACTATATTTCTTTGAAACAAAAATTTAGATTCTTCATAATTTTTTTTATCAAATTCATTTTTTGCTTCATTGAAAAAATTCTCTTTTGCATTTAAATCTGTAAAAATTGAAAGTGTTATAAGCAGTATATAATAAAGTAGTTTTCTCATTTTATATCTATTTTTTTATTTCATCTAGATTATGAACCATGCTTTCATAAAATCCAGCTTTAGTAATTTTAATAAAGCTTGCTTTATTCCTTAAATTAATTACTTTTTTTGAGCCTAGGTATCCCATAGACGATTTTAAACCTCCTACTAATTGATATATAATTTTATCTACTTTACCTTTGAATTTAACATACCCTTCAACACCTTCAGCAACGTATTTTGAACTATCAGATTGAATTTTTTGTGAATATCTATCTGCTGAACCTTTGTTCATAGCTCCAACAGATCCCATCCCCCTAAAACTTTTAAAAAATTTACCATTTTTTTTTATTAGTTTGCCAGGAGCTTCAACTGATCCAGCGAATAAAGAACCTATCATTACAGCGTCAGCACCTGCAGCTAAGGCTTTTGCGATATCTCCAGAAAATTTAATTCCACCATCTGCAATAATTGAAATTTTTTTATTTTTTAAAGCTTTTTTAATTTCTATTATTGCACTCAATTGAGGTACACCGATACCAGCAACTAATCTTGTAGTACAAATAGATCCGGGACCAATTCCAACTTTAATTATATCCACTCCTATCTTTGATAAAAAAATTGCAGCTTCAGGAGATGCAATATTACCAGCACATAGAGATGTTTTTTTAGGTTTGATCTTTTTTATCATTTTAACTATATCTGCAACTTTTTTACTATGTCCATGAGCTGTATCAACTACGATAATATCGAGATTTTGTTTTAAAATACTTTTAGCTCTAATCATCTCTTGTTCACTTGCACCTACGGCTGCACCTACTAATATGTTTTTCGATTTAACTTTTTTAATTTCGAGAATTTGTTTTTTTATTGATAAGTTTCTGTGAATTATTCCAATTCCTCCAAGCTTGCCTATTTCTATAGCCATTCTTGATTCCGTTACAGTATCCATAGCAGAGGACATTAATGGAATTTTAAGTTTTAAATTTTTTTCAAGTTTGGTTGTGGTGCTTACCTCAGATGGCAATACATCTGAGTATCTTGGCATAAGCATTACATCATCGAAAGTGAGTGATTCTTTTATAGGACCCATATCCATGTATATATGATTTTTTTAAAAAGAAAAGTATCTAGCGTAAAATTTTACATATTATAAAACTTTCTTTAGACTCTTTCCTGCTAGAAAGTGGTTTATAAACATGTGTTTCTTTGAAGATACTTTTTGCCTCAGCTACAATCTCGTTAAATGATAGGCCCATAAAAATTTTTGAGACAAATACACCATTTTTGCCCAATATTTCCTTTGCAAAATCCATTGCTGATTTACATAATTCACCAGTAACTATTGCATCTATATTTTTATTACCTGTAGTATTTTCTGCCATATCAGACAAAACAACATCTGCTTTTGTATTAATTAATTCTTTTAGATCTTTTCGTACTTTTGAGTCTGTAAAATCACCAACAATTTGATGTACATTTTTAATATCTTCCATTTTTTTTATATCTATTGAATAAATTTTACTTTTATTAAATTTTTCCGCTAAATATTGTGACCAGCTACCTGGGGCAGCTCCCAAGTCAATAAAAATTGAATTATTTTTTAAAATTTTAAATTTTTGATCAATTTGTTGTAACTTGTATACAGCTCTTGATCTAAATCCATCTACATGAGATTGCCTAACATAAATGTCTCTTTTTTGCCTAATTATCCAGTTTTTTGATACTTTATTTTTTTTCAATTACAAAACATCTTCATGTTCGTCTGAATTTTCAATAGTTTCGTTTTCTTTTTTACTAAGTTTTCTGAAATGAAAGTAGCTTATTGGTATTGATAACAAGTAAATAATACCTGATATTACTATAACTTTAAAAGGATATATTAGTAAAAGTGCAAAAAACAAAACAAAACCAAATAATAAGAAAATTGTAGACTTTCTTTGAACAGAAATCTTTTTAAATGAATATGTTGGAACCTTGCTAATTAATAACAAGGCAATTGCAACAAATAAAAATGGAACAGCTGTATTGCTAGAAATTGTAAAAAAAGAAAAACCACTGATATCATAAATTAAAGGCATCAGAACTAAAATTCCTCCAGCAGGTGATGGTATTCCTTCAAAAAAATTATCTCTCCATGAAGGTTGTTCATTAGAATTTACATTAAATCTTGCAAGTCTTAATGCTACACAAACAACATAGACTAAACAAATTAACCACCCAATTTTATCTAAACCACTTAATGACCAAAAATACATTATAAATGCTGGTGCAACTCCAAAACTAATAACATCAGTTAAAGAGTCTAATTCCTTGCCTACTTTTGAGGTTCCTTTAATCAATCTTGCTATTCTTCCATCAAGACCATCAATTAAAGCTGCAAATATTATTGCGATAATCGCTAATGTGTAATTTTGATCTAAAGAAAATTTTATTGATGTTAGTCCAACACACACACCCATAAGTGTAAGCATGTTCGGTAAAATGACTCTGCTTTTTTTAGAAGTTACAATTTTAAAGTTATTTCTTTGTGGTTCCATATTTATTTTTTAGCAAGCAAAGTTTCTCCTGCTATAGTTTTTTGATTAACTTTAACTAGAGGCTTATAGTTTTCAAAATATAAATCTGCTCTACTTCCAAATCTAATCATTCCAATTCTATCTCCTTGATTTAATTCATCATTTATTGAGCTCTCACAAACAATTCTTCTAGCAATTAAACCAGCGATTTGGACTACTACAACTTCTTCTCCATTAGATCCTTGTATTTTATAATAATTTCTTTCATTGTCCTCGCTAGCTTTATCTAATGAGGCGTTAAAAAATTTCCCTGCGATATATTTTATGTCGGTAATTTTTCCCGAGAGAGGAGTTCTATTTACATGACAATCAAATACATTCATAAAAATACTAATCTTTGTCATATTTTTATTTTCTAATTCCATTTCTTTTGGGCCAGTTGTTTCTTTAACTTGTAAAACTATTCCATCTGCAGGACTAATTAAATAATCATCATCATTAATTGAAATTCTTTCTGGATCTCTAAAAAAATAATAAACCCAGACAGTCAAAATAAGAAAAATTAATCCCAGAAATGTGCTAATAAAATAAAATAATATAGTTAAAAAAACAGATATAATTATAAATTTATATCCTTCTGTATGGATCTTTGGAAATATCTTATCAAACATTTTTTTTTAATTTTGGTAATTTTAGGTTAATATGTATATATAAGGACAAAATTCAATTATTAAGATATATTTAAAAATATGACAAAAATTAAGGTAAAAAACCCCATTGTTGAGTTAGATGGTGATGAAATGACTCGAGTAATATGGAAATTTATCAAAAATAAACTCATTCTTCCATATCTTGATTTAGGAATTGAATACTATGATCTTGGAATTGAAAGTAGAGAAAAAACAGAAGACCAAATTACAATTGACTCTGCTAAAGCAATTAAAAGAGTTAACGTAGGAATCAAATGCGCAACCATTACTCCAGATGAAGGGCGTGTGAAAGAATTTAACCTTAAAAAGATGTGGAGATCTCCTAATGGAACCATCAGAAATATTATAGGAGGCACGGTATTTCGTGAACCTATTCTTTGTAGCAATATTCCAAAACTTGTTCCAAGTTGGACAAATCCTATTTGTATAGGAAGACATGCTTTTGGCGATCAATATAGAGCAACAGATTTTACAGTGCCAGGAAAAGGTAAATTGGAAATCAAATGGACCTCTGAAGACGGTAAAGAAAAAAAAGAATTTGAAGTATTTAATTTTCCTGGTCCAGGAATTGCATTATCTATGTACAATTTAGACAAATCAATTAAGGATTTTGCTAGGGCATGTATGAACTATGGATTGAACAGAAAATGGCCTGTTTTTTTATCAACTAAGAATACAATATTAAAAAAATACGATGGTAGGTTTAAAGATTTGTTTGAAGAAATTTTTAAAAATGAATTTGAAGAAAAATTCAAAGAAAGAGGGATTATTTATGAGCATAGACTGATAGATGATATGGTTGCATGTGCCATGAAGTGGAATGGTAATTATATTTGGGCATGTAAAAATTATGACGGTGATGTCCAATCAGATACTGTTGCTCAAGGATTTGGATCTCTTGGATTAATGAGTAGTGTTTTAATGTCACCAGATGGAAATACAATTGAAGCTGAAGCAGCGCACGGAACAGTAACTAGACACTTTAGACAGCACCAGGAAGGAAAGGAAACTTCAACCAACCCTATAGCCTCAATATTTGCGTGGGCAAGAGGTTTATATCATAGAGCAAAACTTGATAACAATGATGAATTAAAGAAATTTGTTAAAACTTTAGAGAAAACTTGTATTAAAACTGTTGAGAATGGTTCAATGACTAAAGACTTAGCAATTTTAATCAGTCCTAAATCAAAATTTTTAACTACAAATCAATTTCTTGATGAGCTAGATGTAAATCTTAAAAAAAATTTAAATTAAAGATTTAATGCTTTCAAAAGCATCCTCAATTTTATCAGAATAAACTCCACCCGCTTGTGCAAAATCTTTTCGACCACCTCCACCTTTTCCACCTATAATACTTGATACTGTTTTAACTAATTCAACAGCATTATATTTTTCAGTTAATTTTTCAGTAACACCAATTGCTAAACCAATTTTTTCATCTTTTGTAGCGCAAACAATTATAATGCCCTCCTCTAATTGTTTTTTTCCTTGATCTACTATTTTTCTTAAATCTTTGGGTGGCAAATCAATAATTTTTTGAAATCTTACTTTAACATCATTTAAAACTTCATCATTTACAATATTTTTACTTTTATCTTTCAACGTAAATTTTACTGAAAGATCTTCTAATTGCTTTGACAAGTCCTTTATTAAAATTTTCTGATTTTTATTATTTAGGTTTACTTTGCCCCCAAGTGCCTCAATTTTTTTAATCAAATCTTTTACTAATTCTTCATCTTTTTTTCTTGAAATGTCAGATAAATGGTCTTTTTCAGATAAATATTTTTCTAATTGTTTATCTCTTAGCGCTTCAACTCTTCTTACACCCGCAGCTATTGATGACTGGCTTATAATTTTAAATTTTCCAATATCTCCTGTATTTTTAACATGAGTTCCCCCACATAGTTCGGTTGAAAAATACTTATTCTTCTCATCACCCATGGATAAAACTCTAACCTCATCTCCATACTTTTCTCCAAAAAGTGCTAATGCACCATTGTTTACTGCTTCTTTAGGTGTCATCAATCTTGTCTTCACATTTGATTGTGTTTGCACCATTTCGTTAACAATTGTCTCAATTTTTTCTACTTCATTCTCAGATATTGGTTTCATATGGCTAAAATCAAATCTCAATCTATCCGCTTCAACTAAAGACCCTTTTTGTGTTACATGAGTTCCCAAAACTCTTCTAAGAGACTCGTGTAGCAAATGAGTTGCAGAATGGTATGCTCTGATATTGTCTCTTCTTTCTTGGTCAATTTTCATTTCTATATTATTATTTAAAGTAATATTGCCGTTTTCGACTTTTCCATAATGAACAAAAAGATCTCCTAACTTTTTTTGAACATCATTAACTTTGAATTTAAATTCACCTGAAGTGATTTCTCCCGTGTCTCCTACTTGACCTCCAGATTCTCCATAGAACGGCGTTTGATTGCTAATTATCATGCCCTCATCACCGCTATTTAAAGATTTTACCTCTTTATTATTTTTTAATAATGATAGAACTACGCCTTCAGCTTGATTTGTTTCATATCCTAGAAATTCAGTCGCTCCGAGTTTATCTTTAATACCAAACCAAATATCATCTACAGCACTATCACCGGATCCTTTCCAATTTTTTTTGGCTAATTCTTTACTTTCTTTCATTAGACTATCAAATTTTTTGTTATCAACTGAAAGAGATTTATTTTTTAGAATGTCTTCAGTTAAATCTAATGGAAATCCATATGTATCATAAAGTTTAAATGCCACTTCGCCAGGTAAGGTTTTGTTTATTTTTGTTATCTCATCATTTAATATCTTGATACCTCTATCAAGAAGAACTAAAAATTTTTCTTCCTCCATTTTTAAAGTTTCTCTAATAAGAGCTTCTGCTCGAGAAAGTTCTGAGTAATTCCCTTTCATCTCTTCCATTAAAGTTTTAAATATATTAAAAAAAATTGGCTCTTTGGATCCTAACAAGTGTGAGTGTCTCATTCCTCTTCTCATAATTCTTCTTAAGACATATCCCCTGCCTTCGTTTGAGGGTAGAACACCTTCTGCAATTAGAAATGAACTTGCTCTTAAATGGTCTGCTATAACTCTAAAGCTCGCTAAATTTTCCTTATTTGGTTTTACTTTTACTGCTTCTGAGATTGATCCAATTATTTTTTGGAAATGGTCTGTTTCATAATTATCATGTGTTCCTTGAAGTAGTGCTGCTATTCTCTCTAAACCCATCCCTGTATCAACAGATGGTTTAGGTAAATCAATTCTTTTATCTTTTGAAATTTGCTCAAACTGCATAAATACCAAATTCCAAATCTCTATATATCTGTCACCATCTTGATCCTTAGTACCTGGTAAACCTCCTTGTAAATGGTCTCCATGGTCAAAAAATATCTCAGAACAAGGGCCACAAGGACCTGTTTCACCCATCGACCAAAAATTGTCAGAAGTTGGAATCCTGATTATTTTATCGTTATTTAAACCAGATATTTTCTTCCACAGATTAAAGGCCTCATCATCATCATGATATACAGTAAAATAAAGCCTATTTTTATCTAATCCAAAATCTTTAGTTATTAAATTCCAAGCTAGCTCTATAGCTCTTTCTTTAAAATAATCTCCGAACGAAAAATTACCTAGCATTTCAAAAAATGTGTGGTGCCTTGGTGTGTATCCAACATTTTCTAAGTCATTATGTTTTCCTCCAGCTCTTACACATTTCTGTGAAGTTGTGGCTCTTTTATAGTCCCTTTTTTCAAGACCAGTAAATACGTTCTTAAATTGAACCATTCCTGAGTTTGCAAACATAAGAGTTGGATCATTATTTGGTACTAAATTACTAGATTCAACTATGGTGTGGTCATTCTTTTGAAAATAATTCAAGAATGAACTTCTTATTTCATTTAGTGTCTTGTCAGCCATATTTATAAAATACAGCTTTTTTAGTTGATGTCTAGATCTGTATAGGGAAAAAAGGCGCTTATATTAAGCGCCTTTTAATAACTAAGAATGACTTTAGCTAATCTTTTTTAATAGGTGTTTCCACATTTTCCTCTTGTTTCATCTTTTCTTCATTAAGGGGATTACCTTCAATTTTCTTTGAAATTAAGCCAGCTTTTTCTCTTATAGCCATTTCAATTTCAGCGGCTGCCTTAGGATTTTGTTCAAGAAATAATTTTGCATTTTCTTTACCTTGACCAATTTTTTCACCTTTATATGCATACCAAGCTCCAGCTTTTTCTACTATTTCAGCTTTTGCACCTAAATCAATTAATTCACCATTTTTACTAATACCTTTTCCGTACATTAAATCAAATTCAACAACTTTAAATGGTGGTGCAACTTTGTTCTTAACTACTTTTACTCTAGTTGCATTTCCTATAATTTGTTCTTTATCTTTAATTGCTCCTATTCTTCGTATATCCATTCTTACAGATGAGTAAAACTTCAATGAATTACCACCTGATGTTGTTTCAGGACTTCCAAACATAATTCCAATTTTCATTCTTATTTGGTTAATAAAAATTACCATTGTATTTGTTCTTGCAATTGATCCAGTTAGTTTTCTTAAGGCCTGACTCATCAATCTTGCTTGTAAACCCACATGATGATCACCCATATCTCCCTCTATCTCTGCTCTAGGAGTTAATGCTGCAACAGAATCAATAACTAATACTGACATTGAGCCAGACTTAATTAAAGTGTCTGTTATTTCTAATGCCTGCTCTCCTGTATCTGGTTGTGAAATCAACAATTCTTCTGTATTTACACCTAATTTTTTTGCATAAACAGGATCTAACGCATGTTCTGCATCAACAAATCCACAAATTCCTCCAGCTTTTTGAGCTTCTGCAACAACTTGTAGTGCTAATGTAGTTTTTCCAGATGACTCTGGTCCATAAATTTCAATAATTCTACCTTTTGGTAGTCCACCAATTCCTAACGCAAGGTCTAAGCTTAAAGATCCTGTTGAGACAGACTCAATATCCATAGCTTTTTGCTCGCCAAGCTTCATAACAGAGCCTTTTCCAAAGTTATCGGTAATTTGGCTGATTGCTGCTTCTAGAGCCTTGTTTTTTTCCTTATTTTCTACTTCTTTTTCTTTAGTAGATTTGACCACTTTTAAGTTATTTTTTGTCATATTTTTCCTTATCTTTTATTAAAATTTGCGTTCGAATCATACTATTCAATGTACACATTTTGTTCTCTTTGGCAATATATTAAATTTAATCAATAAAATAGAGGCTAATTAAGGTTTAAACTTGAAATATTTAAAGATCCAATTGATTGAAGAAGTTTATACTTTGCTAAAATGAAGTTTCTTTCAGATTCAGCTAAATTTATTTTTGAATTTAAAAGAAATGAATTTGACTGAATTACATCAAGTGTCGACCTTTGATCACCTGATTCATACTCTGCAGATATTCCATCGTAAGCTATCTCTGCAGCCTTTAATTGTATCTTTACTGAAACTAATAAGCTTTTTGATGTTTCATAATTAGCCCAAGATGTTGCAACTGTTGTTTTGTTTGATTTAATGGAATTATCTAATAATAATTTTTTTTGAGTTTTAAGATTTGAATTTTTATTTACCTTAGCTCTATTTTTTCCTCCAGTAAAAAATGGCCATTTAACAGTTGCTTTAAGTATCTGCTTATCTTGTTCATCATATAAAGATGACGCATCTTCTGATTGTGAGGCTTCATAAGATAAAGTTGCTGAAGGAGATAAATCAGATCTTGCAATTATTACATCCAGATTGTTGGTACTCTAGTTTTGCAATTTTGAGATTTGGGTTTTTAATCAAAGAAATATTATTTGCTTCAGAAAGTGTGCTTGGGATTAAAATTGCAAGCTCAACATTTTCATCAATTTTATCAGAATTATCTAGTGGTCCTATTATATTTTCAAAAGTTAACTTGCCAGTTATAACATCATTTTGTGATTTTATTAAATTAGCTTTTGCTCCAGCTAGAGATGACTCTGTTTGTGCAAGATCTGAATTATTAATTTTTCCAATTTCAAGTCTTGCCTTATCATTTTCGTATTGCCTTTCTAGCAATTTTAAATTTTCCTCATTAATTTTAAGTTTTTTGACAGCTAAAAGTAATGCTGTATAAGCTTCGATAGCTTTATAAATAATTTCTTGTTCTACTTTTAAAAGTTTTGCTTTGGCTAGTTCAATTCCAATTTTATCTTTATCTACTTTTGCGCCTCTTCCCTTACCGTCATAAATATTTTGTTCAATTAATACTGATGTAGTTAGGGGATCAACATCATTTTTAGTTGCATCACCTCCACTCTGATTTGTAAGTTTAGAAGTATTCTGTTTATTTTTTGTTCCTGACAAACTAATTGTTGGCAAATATTCACTTTTAGAAATTTTTAAATTTTCTTTTGAAATATTTAAGTTTTCTC
>CABYUS010000010.1 GCA_902522225.1 uncultured Pelagibacteraceae bacterium | reverse complement strand
TTTTAGAACTATGATTGGAACAGGTAAAAACCCAAATGTTGCAGCTGTAATTGTCATAGGAATTGAACCAAAGTGGACAAAAAGAATAGTTGATTCTATTGCAACCACTGGAAAGCCTGTTGAAGGTTTTAGTATTGAAGGAGTTGGTGATATAGACACAATTGCAAAAGTTTCCAAAAAAGCTCAAGAATTTTCTATGTGGGCTTCTGAAAAACAACGAGAAGAGTGTCCGATAAGTGATTTATGGATATCGGTTAAATGTGGAGAGTCTGACACTACTTCAGGGCTAGCATCTAACCCAACAGTAGGGAATTTAATGGATAAATTAGAACCTCTAGGTGTACATCTGTGTTTTGGAGAAACCTCAGAGTTAACTGGGGCAGAGAATGTCTGTGCAAAAAGAGGTAAAACCCCTGAGGCACAGGACAAATTTATTAAAACTTGGAATAGTTATAATGATTTTATATTAAAAGAAGCAACTGATGATTTGTCTGAAAGTCAACCAACAGCGGGTAACATAGCGGGTGGATTAACAACTATTGAAGAAAAAGCTTTTGGTAATTTTCAAAAAATTGGTTCTAGGCAATTTATAGACGTATTAGAACCAGCTGAAGAACCAACTAAAGGTAAAGGTTTATATTTTATGGATACATCTTCTGCTGCAGCTGAATGTGTCACACTCCAAGCAGCTGGTGGATTCAATATTCATCTTTTTCCAACTGGACAAGGTAACATAATTGGAAATCCAATTGAACCTGTTATTAAATTAACTGCTAATCCATTAACATGTAAAACTATGAGTGAACATATCGATGTAGACGTTTCAAAAATACTATCAAGAAAAATGAATTTAGATCAAGCAGGTGATGAATTAATTAAAGCAACTATAAGAGTTGCGAATGGAAGACTAACTTGTGCGGAAAGTTTAGGTCATAAAGAATTTGTAATGACAAAACTCTATAGAAGTGCCTAGGTAAATAAACTGCAAATAAAAAACTCTATAAATGTAATTCCTGGGATAATTTTAGCATTTGTACTTTATTCACTATCACAAGCTGTAAATAATATTATTGGTATTGAGATATTAGGTTATGAAAAAAGTCCAATATCAACGGCTATGTTAGCTATAATATTTGGATTAATTTTGGGAAATATTTTTAAAATTAGAGAAGGTTTTTTAATTGGATTAAATTTTACTCAAAATTATATTTTAAAATTAGGTATTATTTGTCTTGGTATTCAACTAAAACCTTTTGAGTTTTACAATTTTGGAATAATTGCAATTCCGTTAATTATAATTTGTATAATTAGTGCTTTATTAGTTATAAAAATATTAATTCAAAGATTAAAAATATCTAGACCGATGTCATATTTAATTGCAATTGGAAGTACTGTTTGTGGCACAACAGCTATTATGGCAACGGCTCCTGTTATTAATGCTAATAAAAATGAAGTTGCGTATGCTATAGCGAATATGACCGTTTTTGGAGTTATTGCTATGTTGTTTTATCCATATTTTGCGAATTATTATTTTGGTGGTAACGAATTATTTTCTGGTTTATTTTTAGGAACATCTATTCACGAGACTTCTCAAGTAGCTGCCGCTGGATTAATATATGACCAGCAATTTGATAGTCCTGAAACTTTAAATATAGCTACTGTTACAAAATTAATAAGAAATACATTTCTTATTATTATGATTCCATTATTCGCATTTCTATACAACAGAGGACAGAAGGTAGAAAAAAAATATTCAATAATTAAAATTTTTCCATATTTTGTAATAGGTTTTATTTTATTAATAATAATAAGAAATTTAGGAGATTTTTATTTTGTAAATTATTATGACCAAAATGATAATTTTTGGATAGAATTTATTGATATTGTAGGATCATCTGCTAAAATTTTCTTAAGTATGTCAATGGCTGCAGTAGGCTTATCTACCAATTTAAAAGATATAAAATCAATGGGCTATAAACCTTTTGTAGTTGGTTTTGTATCTTTGTTAACAGTTGGTTTGGTAAGTATTTTATCAATAGAATTTTTAACAAATTTTATTTCTTAAGATTGTTGAGCTTTCTTCACAAGTTTTGAAAAAAAATGCCTAATAACTGCGGCGCCAACACCTAAACTCAAAGCAAGTACAATTGAAAACATCCCATAAAAAAACGGTTGGTCTTCAGATAAATCTTTAACGAATTGGGACAAAGGTCCTAAAGTTAAAGTTTTATCATAAGATATATCTTTTATTACTTGCTCAGCAAAAAATGTATCGTAAGCAATGGCAATTCCAACTAATAGCAACAATATAGCTAATATTGTTTTAAATTCAGAACTATCAACTTTTTCACTTAATTTTTGTCCAAACTGAACACCAAGAATTGAACCTAATATTAGAACTGTAACTAAAATTAAATCAATAGTTCCATAATTAAATGCATGTAGAACAGTTACAATAGCACTTACAAATATTGTCACAAATAATGATGTACCAGGAATTAGTTTTGTTGGCATACCAATTATATAGATCATTGCTGGAACTAATATAAATGCGCCCCCTATTCCCATTATCGCTGCAATAAAACCTACTATTAATCCTATTATTATTGGTGTGAATGCGCTCTCGTATAACTTAGATTTTTTAAATTTCATTCGTAAAGGAAGTCCATGAATCCAGTAATGTGAATGAAGTTTTTTTCTAATTACAATTTTTTTTCGCGCTCTATCAATTTCTGAAACACCTTGAACTAACATTAATGTTCCAATAATTGCTAAGATGTACATGTAAGATAAAGAAATTACTATATTAATTTTTCCAATATCTTGAAAATAGGTAAAAGTATAAATTCCAATTATTGTTCCTGCGGCTCCACCAACTACAATCATTAATCCCATTTTATAATCTAAAGTTCCTTTAAGATAATGAGTTGTTGATCCTGAAATAGATGTACCTAAAATATTATTTGCCTCATTTGGAACTGCATACACTGGGGGAATTCCTAAAAATATTAAAAAAGGTGTCATTAAGAAACCTCCCCCAACACCAAATAAACCTGATAAAATACCAACAGCAAAACTTAAGAAAAATATTACAGGTAGGTCAATACTAACGCCCGCAATTGGAAGAAAAAAATCCATTACTACTAACTATTATTCTAAAATAGCAAAGTCAATGATATGATTTTTAATTAATAGCTAAAAACGTACCTAAAATAATTGCGCTCCAATAAGCAGTTAAACCAACATAAACAAATATTTTTGAAGATACAAAGGAACTATTTGAAATAATAAAATTTGTGATTTTTTTTATATTTATAGACACTAATTAGCAACTACACCCAGATATAAAAGTTTGCAAGCTTAAAATTGAAAATATGAAAAAAAATTAAAAGATAGTTGCTCCAAAAACTTTAACTTCGTTGTCCTCTTCTCCAAGAACAAGTCTTCCTAGAAAGTCTCCTGGTAACTTTGTGCTGGTCTGTTTAAATAATATTGTTATGTACAAGCCCCTTCTCAAACACCCAAAAGCACTATATTTATCTGAGAGATTTGAAATTAGTTCATTGCCTGCCCATTGTTTGCCTAACTCAACTTCGTTTGCGCCGTAAAGCATTTGTGTTGAGAAGTCCCTTGTAAAACCTCCATAATCCTTAATATTGGAGGATTTAACAAGATTATCCCAGATAGGTTTTGCAATCTTAATGATTTCGTCGTCAGGTTTGTCAAGTAGGCTCATTTAGTGGGATAGGCTTACGAAGCTTCCTTTTTTTTCTCGTTTTCGTCAACGATATGGTAAACAGGGACTTTTTCCATATTAAATTTGCCAGTTTTAGGATCACGTCTTGAAACTGTTAAACAATGCCAATTATCATCATCTAATTTCATATGATCACCTCTATAATAGTATCCAGGCCAACGAGTTTCTTCTCTAAACATAGTATGTTCAGTAACACATTGTGAGGTCAATGCTCTATGTTTTAATTCCCATGCTCTCATTAATTGATGGTAATCCTCTGCACCCAAATTTTCTAAGTCCTCTTCAAGCCATTTTAACAACTCTAGACCTCTAGTAAGCATATTTTTATTAGTCATATAATTAGTTGCAATACCACCAACATATTCATCCATTATTCTTTGAAGTCTTTGAAGACCTTGTATGGGTGAGATGTAGCTTGGTGAAACTGTTCCACCAGTGATCTCATTTCTACCTACTGTATAGTTTTCTAAAGGTTTGTATACGGCAGTTTTGAAATCTTCACATTGTTTTTCACTTACGTTAATACCATTAGCTTTTTGATCCTCGATATATTTTACAGCAGCTTTAGCAGCTAGGCGTCCTTCTGTGAATGATCCAGATGAAAACTTATGTGCGCTACCACCCACTGTATCACCAGCACCAAAAAGTCCATCAATTGTTAACATTCTATTATATCCCCAGAAGTATTCAGGTGGAGATAAATCTTCAGGACCACTTACCCAGGCACCAGAGCATGTTGCATGTGAACCCATTACATATGGTTCTGAAGTTGTAAGTTCAGGATTAGTATATTTGGGATCAATATTTTGAGATGCCCAAACAACTGCTTGACCAACTGTCATTCCTAAAAAATTTTCCCATCCAACAGTTTCTAAATGAGGGTCTTGAAATGCTTCTGTAGTAACCATATGTATTGGTCCTCCACCAGCCATAGTCTCTTGAATAAAAGCATGATTTCTTAAACATGTAGGAGTTGGATGGTGATCAATATACTCACCAACTAGTTCTTTAGTTTGTTCATACCATTTTTTTTCATAATTCTCACCGTTAGCATTTTGTGTATATGTTTTTAAATGTAAAAAGTAAGCTCCAACTGGTCCGTAACCATCTTTAAATCTACATAATACTATTCTGTTTTCCATTTGAGTCATTTTAGCACCTGCTGCTATAGGTAATGCATAAGCAGAACCATTACTCCAGGGTGCATACCAGGTTCTACCCATTCCCTCACCTACTGCTCTTGGTTTGAAAATATGTGAAGCTCCACCAGCAGCTACAATCACTGTCTTTGATCTAAACACATGAAAGTCACCTGTTCTCATGTTAAATCCAACAGCACCACCTACTCTATTATTTTGCTCTTCATCCATTAATAAATGGGTTATCATTATTCTATTATAAATTTTGTCAGCAGATTTTTTTGCTGCCTCAGCTACGATGGGTTTATAACTTTCTCCATGTATCATAATTTGCCATTTACCTTCACGCAAATATCTTCCTGTCTCTTTATTTTTCATCATGGGTAATCCCCATTCATCAAACATATGTACTGTTGAGTCAACATGACGAGCCATATCGTAACCTAAATCTTCTCTAACCATTCCCATTAAATCATTTCTTGCATATCTAACATGGTCTTCAGGTTGATTTTCACCCCATTGCATTCCCATATAACAATTTATCGCATAAAGACCTTGAGCAACTGCACCACTTCTATCAATATTTGCTTTTTCCACGCAAACAATTTTTAAATCTCTTCCCCAATGTCTTGCTTCAAATGCAGCTCCAGTTCCAGCCATTCCTCCACCAACTACTAGAACATCACAATCTTCATAATGAGTTTTGTGTTTGGCCATTAATAATAAACTCCTTTTTTAAATGAATCTTTTGGCACTACTGGTAATTCTTTTTTTGTATTTAAACCTTCTGGCTCTAAATAAAGTCTCTGAGAATTAATTTCACCTTGGTTTGGTTTATCCCCTTCGGCAAGATCTGGAATAAATTTTCCCCATGGTTTAGTCGTTATTGGAGATACAAAATCTTTAGTAGTTCCATTTCTAAATTTAATTTTCCATGAGATAGTCCCTTTTTCTTCTTCTCTTCTAACTCTCACACTGTGTCCCATAGGAGCAAAATCAGCATAACCTCTTACATCTATTGCATGATTTGGGCATGCTTTAACACATGAATAACATTCCCAACAAAAATTTGGTTCAATATTTTTTGCTCTTCTTATTGTTTCGTCGATATGCATTATATCTGAAGGACAGATATCTACACAATGACCACAACCATCACATCTAGTCATATATACAAAAGTTGACATAATTTATTTTTTTCCTTTCTTAATTTTTATCATATTAATAATGTTTTGGAACCTCTCGTTTTATACCTAGTCCAAACTGCTCTGGTGCATCTGCCTCTGGAGGTAAATTATCTCTTGATCCATCTGCTTCTGCTAAATTTTTTTGGATTGCTGCTCCAGGTTTGTAAAACATATGAGCAAATTTAGACCAATAAACTCCTCCAAATAAAACTAAATTAGAAATTATGTATAAAGCTAAAAAAACTTTATCATCCCATCTTTCACCCAATGCAAGTGTTTGTAAGAATGACCATATTAGACCAAACAATGATGTTGCTATTAAAGCTAAAACAAACAAATCAGCTTGAATTATTCTGTACCAAGGTTGTGCCTCTGAATATACATCTACTCTAAGGAAAAACCAAAACCAACATCCACCTAAAACTGTCATGATTCCACCAACATGCCATAATATTGGCCATACAATTGGCGTCTGGGAAATTGGAGAACTATATAGAAATATCATAACAACAGATGCAATCCAAAAAAGAATAGTTCCGTACATACCCAATAAATGGGCTACTCTTCTTTTGCCTGCTCCGAGTTCAGAAGTTGTGCCAATGTCATAAACAACTGTTTTTGCAACTATCGCTACTCTCTCACCAGATCCTAGTTCTCTAGTTGCAGCTTTTTTTGCTTTCTTAGCATTTTCAAAAAAATACTTCACATTTTTTTTGTGTATTATATCAACTAAAGTTCCAATTATTATTAGCGCTACCATAAGAACCACAAATGATTGCAACAGTATTGGAGATATCCAGGTTCCAAGTAATTCAAAAGGGTTTGTTGTTAAAAAATTCATCCGCATTAATTTTATATTCTAAATTGTTCTAGTACAGATGTTTATATAGTTCAACTGCGATAAAGACCCAGTCCACAACTAAAGGTAGTCAAATTTTATTTGTTTTTTCTTATATAATGCTGTTTTGATGGTATTACAGCTCTTACACCACCTTGTGGATTTACAACATCGTCTTTTCTTCTGGGAATCAAATGAATATGACAATGCATTATAGTTTGACCAGCAACCTTTCCAGAATTGGTCCCAATATTAAACCCCTTAACAGATTTATCTTTGCTATCGATTTCATTTTTAATTTTATGAATTATTTGATTTATAGAAATAAGTTCTTCTTTAGATAATTTAAAATAGTTATCAATATGTCTCTTTGGAATAATTAATGAATGAAACCTCGAAACAGGATAACTGTCATAAGTTGCATATATAAGTTTATTCTCAAAAATTATTTTTTGTCTTTGAGTATCGCAAAAAATACAAGGGTTATTAGGATCAATCATTTATTATCTCGTTTTGAAGAGTTTTAAAGAGTTTATTATAAAACTTAAAACTATTTCTTTTCCAGGGTGAATTAACGATCTCTTTTACTGAAGTAACCCCTTTACCTGAACCAATCAAAATTATTTCATCATATTCATTTAAATTAGTTTTTAAAATATTAGTAAAATTTATTTTATATTTCTTTTTAAAAAACTTTAAAGTATTTCCAATATAACAATTAATTTTTGGGGTATAAATTTTATTCTTTTTAACAAAAAGTAAATTAGAAGTTCCTGTCTCTAAAATTTTGTTATTTTTATGTAATGCAATATCAAATTCTGATGTATCAAATTTTTCCAAAATTTTTAATATTTTTTTATATTTTAAATTCTTATGGCTAGCATCTACTCTTTGATAATTTAGTAACTTTAATTTAAAATTTTTCTTTGGTTTAGGTCTTTTTCTGAGTGAAATTGATATGATTTTTTTATTAACTGCCACACGAAAGAGATGATCATAATTCTTACTACAATCTATATTTTTACTTATTAAAAATTTTATTATATTTTTTAAATTTTTTACATTTATATTGTATGATTTTAAGGATATGGCTAAGTTATTTATATGATTTTTATAATGTAAAATTTTATATGGTTTTCCCACAACATTCATTGTTGTAAATATTCCATATAAATTCCAAAGATCATTAAATTTTATCTCTTTGAGGTTTTTATGCAGATAAGATTTTTTTAATAATAAAGTTGCCATTTTCAGTTAAAAAAGATTCAGGATGAAATTGAAATCCAAATATTTTATTCTTACAATCTTCTATTGCCATAGCTATATTAGATTTTGAACATCTCATTGATATTTTAATATTTTCAGACCTAAAAGGCTCATATAGTTTAAGAGAATGATATCTTCCCACTTTAAATAACATATTTTTTTTAAAAATTTCACTCTGATTAGTTACCTTTACTTTGGATTGATATCCATGATAAATATTTTTCTGCTGACCAATAATTCCTTTTTCGTTATGAAGTATCAATTGATACCCAAGACATATACCTATTATTTTTTTGGTACCTTTATATTTGTTGTATATTTTTGATGTCAAAGGATAATCTTTTGGTGAGCCAGGTCCAGGGGAGAAAACTATAACTTTTGAATTTTTTAATTTATTTTCATTTATTTCAAAATAGTTTGAACAGTATACATCATCAAAATTTGAAAATTGATGCTGAACATTCCAAGTAAATGAGTCTTGATGGTCAATCAAATAGATCATTTATATAACTCCAATAATGATTTAGCTTTAATATGATTTTCGTTAAATTCTTTTTTGGCAGCACTGTCAAGTACAACGCCAGAAGCTGCAGAGATTTCTGAAAAATTTTTATAATTTAAAATTGATCTTATAATTATATTAAATCTCATATCATTATTAAACTTTATATAACCAAAGCTTCCAGTAAAAATATTTCTATCTTCTTTTTCCTGTTTATTTAGCAGTTCTAAAGTTCTTATTTTAGGACATCCAATTACAGAACCACCAGGCATCATAGATTGAATAATATTTTTAATACTTATACTTTTTTTTATGACTCCTCTAATAGTAGTCACATAATGATATAAATGCTTGTATTCTTCAACATACTTTTTTTTTGAAATAATTACTGAGGCTGGTTTACAAATTCTGGATAAATCATTTCTTTCCATATCAACTATCATATTGTGTTCTTTAGTTTCTTTATTGTTATTTTTAAAATACTTAAGTGCCTTTTGTTTATTAAGATTTTTAGTTTTTTTTAAAGTGCCTGCGATAGGTTTTGTAAATATATTATGACCTTTCTTATCTATTAAGGTTTCTGGGGAGCAGCTAACAACTGAAAAATCTGAATCTCTTATCAAAAATGATTCTGGTGAAGAATTTACTTTCATCAATCTCCAAAAAAAATTAACTGAGTCTATCTTTGATTTGTTTTTATATTTTGTACATATTTTAATTTGATATGTTTCTCCTTGTCTTATTTTTTTTGAAAATATATTAAATATTTTATTATATTTATTAAAATTAATATTTAACTTAAATGGACTTAATATTTTAGTTTGAGCAAAGTGATGCTTAAATTTGTGATTTTTAATATTTGAAACTATTTTAATATTATCCCTTATTTTTATAATAGTTTCAGGTTTATAGAATATACCCTTATAAAAATTTTGAGTTTTTTGATTTCTTATTTTTAAATTTAATAAATTACATAATAATTTATACCCAAAAAATCCAATGTAAAGATCTGTCTCTTTTGTATATTTTTTATTAGAAATTTTTTTGAAAAATTTGCCTATATTTTTCTCAGTTAATACAAACTTTTCTGAAAAATCTGTATAAATATTATATCCATCTTTTACTTTATATATAATCAATGGTTTATCTGATTGATAAAGCTTTTCTAAAAATGGATTAAACCTGAATTTATGCGTTTTGTAATCTTTCAACTGGTCTCTCTTTTATTGGAAGGTGTATTAAACCTGCAAATATAGATAATGCAATTGCCAAATACCACGCATAGTCATAAGAGCCATGAATATCATAAAATAGTCCACCAAGATATGCTCCAAAAAATGATCCTATTTGATGACTTAAAAATACTATTCCATATAGAAGTCCAAGATATTTAGTTCCAAAGATATGTGCTACTATTCCACTTGTTGCTGGCACTGTTGATAGCCATAAAAAACCAAAACTTGCTCCAAAAATTACAGAGCTTAGAGTGCTGGCCGGTGTGAAAATAAATAAACATATGGAAACACCCCTTAATAAATATATACCACTTAATATTATTTTCTTGCTCATTTTCGTGGATAAATATCCGCTTAACAACGATCCAATTATATTAAAAAAACCAATCAATGATAAAATCATTGCTGCTGTCCAATCTTCAAGTCCCCTGTCGATTACATACTTTGGAACATGTGTCCCCACAAGTGTAATATGAAATCCACACACAAAAAACCCTGATGTTAATAGAATGTAACTTTTGTTTTGAAAAGCTTCTTTAAGAGCTCCAAAAGTATTTTGTTTGTTAACTATGTTATTTGAAGGGTTAATATCTGGGGATCTAACGAAAAATGCAACTATCAGACCTACAGATAGAAAAATCATGAAAATAAATAATGTTCCAACCCAACCGTTATTTATCAATGAATAATTAGTATACAAGGGTGATAAGAAATATCCAAAAGACCCTACTGCAGTAACTAAACTCATAGCAATTGTTCTATTTGATAAAGGAAAATGCTTTCCAACTATTGACATTGGTATACTTATCGCTGTGCCTCCACATCCAATACCTATCAATACTCCAAGACTTAATTGAAAATAAATACCTGTATTAGGACCTGCATATAAAAAATAAATGCCCAGTATATAAAACATGAAAGCTAAAATAATTGCTTTATGTCCACCATATTTATCAGCTATTGCTCCAAATATAGGTCCTGAAAGACCCCACCCTAGCATTTGAATTCCAATTGCTAAGCCAAACTCTGTATTGGTAATGCCTAGATCAATATTAAAATCCATGAAAAACATACCAAACACTTGACGAACACTTAGTGATATTAAAACAACTAAACATGCTGCTATTGTTGTTATTAATGCAGTTCTAGTTTGAAAAAATTTTTGTGAAATCATTTAATAAGTTTTAAAGATTCTTTTAGATCATTAATGAGATCATTTGAATCTTCTAAACCTATATGGAGTCTAACAAGATGTTCATTTTTTGCAAGATTAGTAAATTTTCTCTTTTCCTTTAAAACAGACTCTTGATGGAGAGCTAGGCTTTCAAATCCTCCCCAACTAAATCCATATCCAAACAATTTTAATGAATTTAAAAACTTCGTAACTGAACTCTTTTTACATTTAATTTTCAAACCCATCAAACCTGATGCTCCTTTATAATATTTCTTCCAATTTTTATAATTTTGAGATCCTTTTTTAAATGGATACAAAAGTTTAATTTTTTTATTTTTTGATAAAAAATTACTTACTTTTTTTGCATTTTCTTGATGCTTGTCTAGCCTTACATCTAATGTTCTTAAACCTCTTGTGATTAAATATGCATCATCTGGACTAAGTCTAAAACCAATTATTTTATTAGCTTTTTCAACATATTTAAATGCTCTTTTATTTACAGCCAAAGTTCCACCCATCACATCAGAATGACCAGAGTAATACTTGGTTGCTGATACAATTGACATATCAAATCCAAGTTTAATTGGTTTTAAAAGATATGGGGTTCCCCATGTGTTATCAATTGCTGTAAATATTTTATTTTTTTTTGCTATAGAAACTATTTTAGATAGATCTTGAAATTCAAAAGTATTACTACCAGGGTTTTCAACATAAATTAATTTAGTTTTTTTTGAAATTTTGCTTTTTAAATCATTAAAATTTTTTGGATCATAAAAAATACTTTTTATATTAAATTCCTTTAAGTAATCTTCTGTTAATACCCTCGTAGGTGAATATAAAGGGTCAGATATCAAAATCTCATCTCCAGGTCTTACTATGCTAAAGATTGATAAAAAAATTGACGCAAAACCGGTTGGAGTTAAATAGACTTGATAGCTCTCCTCTAGTTTTCTTAACATTTGTTGTAAAATATGAGTTGTTGAAGTGCCTTGTCTGCCGTAGTCAAAATGACCGCCAATTGGATTTTTTTTATAATTTCTTTGAGTTTTTTTAATATCATTCATTGATTTGAATATTATTGTTGATGCTCTAACTATTGGAGGGTTTACTGACTGATTATAGAAGTCTTTTGCAGTATGTTTTAAGAAAGTTCTAATGGATTTTCCCATAAAAAATTTGAAATGTTTCAAAGACAATGCTATATCCCAAGTCTTACGTCAATAAATAAATTAGGAGTTGTATTCAATATGGGTTATCCCAAAAAACATCGTGGTAGAAGAAAAATGGGTTCAAAAAAAAGAAGAGCCCGAAAAAAGAATAAGAAAAAATAAGTTAAACTCCGTGCCAAAACATGCGTTTAAGCATGTCTTGGAGGAATTTGGCTCGTCGTTCATGCGCTACCGCCAAGCCACATTTACCCCACAAGTTTAGCGCTACATTGCGGAGCTTTCTGCCCTTTAAGCTTGATCCTCTCGGACTTTCCCTAAATGGCCAGTTAAGAGTTGCCTCTTAATTAACTAAACAATATCAGAAGTAATAAATTAATGTATCACTTTTTGGTTGATTTAATTTTATAGAGATTTAGCTGTGAATATTGTGGATAACTTTTTTAATAAATTAATTTTTTGATATCCATCCTCCGCCTAGAACTCTCTCACCTATTTCATCTTTGTGATAAAAAACACACGCCTGACCTGGTGAAATTCCATATTCATCCTCAAAAAGTTCAAGCTTAGCTTTTTTACCATCAAATTTTAGCTTTGATTTAATAAGTTTACCAGTTGATCTCACTTTTACTAAAATTTCGTTATTAAAAATTTTTTTATCAGTTAATAAATTTAAATTTTTTAATAAAATTTCTTTTTTTAGTAAATCTTGTTTAGAACCAACAATAATTTCATTATTTTCCTTAATTATATCTACTACATAAAGAGGTTCTTGTGCTGCAATTTTAATGCCTCTTCTTTGTCCTATAGTAAAATTTACTATTCCATTATGAACGCCTAGAACTTTTCCTTCAATATTTTTAATATTCCCCTTTTTAAATACTTCTGGTCTAATCTTTTCGATTACTGAAACATAATCACCATTTGGAACAAAACAAATATCTTGGCTGTCTGGTTTGTCTGCTACGTTTAAATTTAAGTTTTTCGCAATTTTTCTCGTTTCATTTTTATGCATGCTACCAAGTGGAAACCTTAAATAATTTAATTGTTCTCTTGTAGTATTAAATAAAAAATAACTTTGATCTCTATTTGGATCTACTGCTCTATACATTTCGGCTGAATTTTCTTTTATAACACTTTTTACATAATGACCTGTAACTAATGCATCAGCGTTCAAACTTCTTGCCTCTTCAAATAAATCAGTAAATTTAACGGTTTTATTACATTGTATACAGGGTACGGGTGTTTCTCCATCAACATAGCTATCAATAAAATTATTTATAACACCTTCTTTAAATTTGTTTTGAAAATATAAAATTTTATGATCTATATTAAGTTTGTTTGCTACTCTTTTGGCATCCATTATATCTTGTCCAGCACAACACTGTTTAGCTTGAGAGTTTTGTTTGCTATCGTCATATAATTTCAATGTTATTCCTATAACATTGTATCCTTCTTTTTTCATTATTCCAGCTACTGTTGATGAATCTACACCACCAGACATGGCCACAACTACTTTCGTATCTTGTGGTTTTTTGTCTATACCAATTGAATTTATTTTTTTAAGCATACTGATGGTATATATACTTTAAATATATATAAATTAAATTAAATGTTTTTAGATTACGATCCTGGTGACAAAGTGATAAATCCACTAAAAAAAGAGTGGGGAATTGGCCAAGTTCAATCTATTATAGATGATAAAGTAACTGTAAATTTTGAAAATGCTGGTAAAAAAGTGATTAATGCTAAAGTTGTTTCGCTAATAAAATATAAATTAAATGAATAAAGAAGAAAAAAAAATAATTATTCAAAAATTACTTCCTGTATTTATTGATGGAGGTAATGTCTCAATAAAATTAAGAAAAGAAGGTTTGATTAAAAATTTAAAATCAGACAATACCCCAGTAACAAATGGTGATATTGAAGTTAATAATATTTTAACAAAAGCTATAAAAACTTTAACACCTAATATTCCAATAATATCAGAAGAAACATCAGATAATAAAAATAAAATTAATCTTAGTAATTTTTGGTTAATAGATCCTATTGATGGGACATATGATTATGTGAATAATGGAGATGAATTTACTTTAAATGCAGCTCTAATAATAAATAATAAACCCTCTTTAGGAATAATTAACGCACCTAAAAAAAACAGATTATTCTATTCTTATGATTTTGGTGAAAGTTATGAAATAAATGGGAAAGAAAAAATTAAATTAGATGGTAAAAAAAAAACAAATTTAAATGAAGTTAAGGCAGTGTCTTATTCTGATAATTTGAAGCCAGAAATAATTAAAATTCATGAAAAATATAGGGTTACTAGTTTTACCAAAATGAAAAGTTCATTAAAATTTTGTGTTGTTGCATCAAGTGACTTTGATCTCTATGCAGCTGAAGCACGTGCTTGCGAATGGGATGTGGCAGCTGGACATGCTATTTTACTTCATGCTGGAGGTTTAATTAATGATTTTGATGGTAAAGAGATCACATATGGGAAAAAAGATTTTAAAAATACAAGTATAATTCTTAGAAGAAATGAAAAGTTATGAGTGAACAGCTAAGAATAATATTAATTATTATAGTAAGTGTCTCATTGTTTGGACTTATAGTTTTTATATATGTTAAAAATTATATTAAAAATAAAATTAACAATTTGATTAAAAATAAGAACTCAAAGTAGATTTATTATTCTTTTATAATCTTCTTGCTCTAAATCCATAACTTTTTTAGATGTTTCAAAATCAAATCCAGATCGTGCAAGAATACCCATATCCTTCTTATAAAATAATTCTCTATTATTTTCATTTCTAGACGGTCCAATTCTTTTTTTTTTACAAATTTTTATTGCTGAAAAAAAATCCTGATCTTCATTGTTTTCCTTTATTTGATCAATTGTTTCTTTAATATATTTATCTCTAATTCCTTTTGAATATAAATAATTTCTTATTTTGTTAATTGAGCTACCCCTTTGTATTAATGATTTAGCCTTACTGTTTGAATAAAATTTGTCATTTATAAATTTGGCATTTTCTAAATCCTCTAGAACTATGTCTATTAAATTTGATATATCTCTTTTATTTATTTGGAGTGAATTAAGCTTGATATACTTTTTTAATAAATATGTTCTTAATTGCTGTTTAGAAGGGGCATATTTTTCAATATAAGCAAAACTAAAATTTTTCATCTCATCAACAGTTACTTCTAAAGTTTTTTTTTTATTTTTTATAGGAATCATTTTTTTTATAATATAATATAAAGAACTATGATTGAGCAGATTTATACATATTTTACAATTGAAATGATATATTTGTGGTTAAATATCGGTATTATTCCATTTTGGCTAATGTTAATTTTTTTGCCTCAATCTAATATAGCTAGAATTATTGTGAGATCTATTTTACCAATTTTTTTACTTACTTTTGTTTATGGGTACTTAATTTTTCGTTTCTATTTTACAGATTATGACTTTGGTAAAAGTTTTGCACTTTATTTAAGTTTTGAGAACCTTATGGACTTATTTTTAATTAAAGAGTTTTTAATTTTATTTTGGATTCATTTTTTAACTATAAATCTTTTTTGTGGATCCTGGATCGTAAGTGACGCAGAAAAACTAAACATGAATAAGTACTTTGTAGCATTACCTTTAATAATTACTTATTTTGTTGGACCTATAGGATTATTCATTTATTGGTTTATAAGAATTTTCTTTGCAAGAAGAATAGGTCTTTACGATTAAGCTATTTTTTTACTTTGAAACCTGCTTGTTTCATAGCGCTAAAACCACCATCAACATGAGATACATTTCTAAAGCCCATATCTTTTAAAGTTTTTGCGGCCAATGCTGATCTTCCACCAGCAGCACAGAATAAAACGATATCTTTTTTAGTATCGATAATATTATTTTGTATTAATGCACCATTTGGATTTAAAGAAAATTCTAACAAACCTCTTGGAATATGTGTAGAATTTTCAATCACTCCAGTATTATTTAATTCTCCCTCTTCTCTCAAGTCAATTAAATTAGAATTATTATCTTTAGACATCATTAGAGCTTCTTCAGCTGAGATTGTTTTGATTTCTTCATTAGCTTCCGCTATGAGTGTTTGTGGTAATTTAATTGTCATATTTATATAAACATTATAATAAAATTGTATGATAAAAAATAAAAAAATTAATAAAAAAAGTTTTTTTAAAAAATCATTTATAAAAATTGCTAGAAAAATTGGTTACGAGTTGATTGATCAAAGTGATTTAACAGTTGTTACTAAAAACAAAAATATTAACGAAAATTTAAGTGAGTTTAATATAAAAAATATAACAGTTCCATTAGGGGAAATCAGAATACAAAGAAAAATAAAAAGTTTGTTAATAATTTTTAGATCATTTACAAATGAAAATAAGCTTCTTAGTCAAAATAAAAAAAGAATTTTTGAAAAAGAAAAAAAGGAATATACATTTCGAAGTTTAAACTCACTTTGTAAATCAATTAAAAATGTAAAGAAAGAGATTAAAAATTTTAAAATTCAATTGAAAATAATTGATGATAATTCTAATAAAAATGTTTTAAAAAAAATAGAAAATATATGTAAGTTTAATAGTGTAGATTTTGTCCTTAGCAACCTGAATGTAAATTTATATAAAAAAGAATTTAAATTTAAAAACAATAAAAGAATGCAAGCTCATAATTCCCATATATTTGCATCCAAAGAATATGCAATAAAGTCTAATTATGATTTAATTTATTTTGTAGAAGACGATTATTTACATTCCCCAAATGCATTAACTGAAATGATTTTTACTTATCAAAAGTTTTCGACAATACATAATAAAGATATAATATTATGTCCTTCAGATTATCCCTATCTATACTCAAAAAATCAACCAACTAACGTAATCATTGGTCATAAAATTCACTGGAGAAATGTTAAAGAAAGTCTTTGCACATACATGATTTCAAAAAAAATTCTTAAATCATGTTGGTCATTTTACTATGATATGATGATTAACAATTATGATCCTTATGAAAAACCTCTCCATAAATTATATAAAAAATATAATTGTTACTCACCCATACCATCCCTAGCATTGCATGTGACAAATATTAACTCAGTTTACGGATTATCCCCTGGTATAGATTACAAAAAATTTTGGGAAAATAGCAAAACTAAATGATAAAAAATAAATTTAAAGCGCCAAATTTTAAATTGCTTTCTACTGGGGATAAAGAAATAGAACTTAAAAAACTTAATTCTAAATATATAGTTTTATATTTTTATCCTAAGGATGATACCCCTGGATGCACACTAGAAACTAAAGATTTTAATAAATTACTTAACAAGTTTAAAAAAGAAGATTGTTTAGTATTCGGTATTTCAAAGGATAATATTAAAAGTCATGAAAAATTTAAGAAAAAGTACTCAGTAAAATTTGATCTTTTAGCCGATGAAGATAAAAAAGTAATGAAATTATATAAAGTATGGGCTAAAAAAAAATTTATGGGTAGAGAGTTTATGGGTACAGTTAGAAGTACTTATATTATAGACAAAAATAAAAAAATATTAAATTCCTGGACTAACGTAAAAGCACTTGGTCATGCAAATGAGGTATATGACTTTATTAAAAGTCAATAACAAGGCCCTTTTTTGTTAAGGACCTTGTTAAAATTTTTTTTTATTAATCACGTATAGAGTAAGCAACTACACCTACTTCAGCTTTATCAGTTCCTAATTTTTCAGCTTCTTTACTAATTCTTAAACCAACGGTTTGTTTTAAAGCTTTAAAAACTAAAAATGAAAAAATAAAACTAAATAAACAAACAGAAATTACTCCGATAAATTGAGTTCCAAAATTCGTATTTGGATTACTCAATGGAACAATTAGAGTACCAAATATTCCAGCAAACATATGAACTGGTATTGCACCCACAACATCATCAAGTTTTCTAGATTCTAAAAATTTTGTACCGAAATACATAATTAATGCTCCAGCAGAACCAATAAATATTGCCATTATAGGACTGGGTGTAAGAGGTTCTGCGGTAATAGCAACAAGACCTGCTAGTGCCCCATTTAACATCATAATAATATCTGTTTTTCCACCAATCAATCTTGTTATTGCTGCTCCAGCGACAGTTCCAGCTGCTCCAGCAATATGAGTATTAACCGCAATTTTTGATATTGCATTTACATCTTCTAAGGTACCCATTGCAAGTTGGCTAAAACCATTAAATCCAAACCATCCAAACCAAAGTAAAAATGTTCCTAATGTAACAAGTGGAATACTAGAAGCAGCGAAAGGGATCATAGACTTTTTTTCTCCTTTTGAGCTAAATCTTCCTTCTCTAGAACCTAAGACAATAACTCCAGCAAGCGCTGCTGCTCCTCCACAGGCGTGTACTAAAGTTGAACCAGCAAAGTCTGAAAATCCTGCTGTAGCAAGCCAGCCACCACCCCACTGCCAACCCATAGAAATTGGATAAATGAATCCTGCCATGATTGCTGCAAAAATAAAAAATGGCCATATCTTAATCCTCTCTGCAACAGCTCCAGATACTATTGATGCAGTAGCACATACAAACATAGTTTGGAAAAACCAATCTGAATGATCTGAGTATCCCGTTCCTAAATCAGAGGAATCACTCCACATTAAAAATTTTCCTATGTAACCCCCTTCTGGAATTCCATAAGCCATATTGTATCCAAACAATAAAAAAATTAATGAACATATTGCAAACTTACCAATATTTTTAGCTGCAATAGTTGATACACTTTTAGTTGTTACCAAACCACTTTCCAGCATACAAAATCCAGCAGCCATAAAAGCTACCAACACTCCACCTAGATAAAAACCAAGTGTGTTGAAAATATATTGACCTTCATCTGACATTTTAGTTTCAGCAAAAGCTGAGTTTTGAAAAACAAAAATTAAGCATAAAAAACCAAATATTTTAATAATATTTATTCTCATAATTTTCTCCCTATTAGTTAAAGGAAACGTGTCATATTTAAGAAAAATAAATAATGCTAGAAATGCATAGCTACTATGTTAATAATAAAAAAAGGGCCCAATTAAGGGCCCTTTTTTGCTAACTTATAGGGAGAAAGTTAATCTTTGATTGCGTAAGCTATTACACCAGTTTCTGTTACATCAGTTCCGGTTTTTTCAGCTTCTTTACTCAATCTAATACCCATTGTATTTTTCATAATTGCCCAAACAATGAAGGCTACTATGAATACAAAAGCATTTATCGAGACTACACCAAGTAGCTGTGGTCCAAATGATGTATCTGGATTTGTTATTGGAACAGCTAATGTTCCCCAGATACCTGCAAATAAGTGGGCAGGTACTGCACCTACAACATCATCAATTTTTAATGAGAATAGCAATTTAGTACCGAACACTACTATTACACCACCTACACCACCAATTAATATAGCAGCTAAAGGTGACGGCATTAAAGGTTCAGCAGTTATTGCTACTAATCCACCAATTGCACCGTTTAACATTTGTACAACATCTGTTTTTCCCATCATTAATCTTGTAACTATCGCAGCAGCTAATACACCACCACAAGCAGCAAGATTAGTATTTATGAAAATATTTGATACAGCAACAGCATCATCAAATGTTCCCATAGCTAATTGTGATCCACCATTAAAACCAAACCAACCTAACCATAGAATAAACACACCTATTGTTACTAATGGTATCGACGAAGCAGCAAATGGCTTCATGACCGTTGGTTTTCCAGTTTTATCAAATCTTCCTGTTCTTGCACCTAACAAGATTGCACCTGCTAATGCAGCTGAACCACCAGTTGAGTGCACTAAAGTTGAACCAGCAAAGTCAGAGAAACCAGCTGCAGCCAACCAGCCTCCACCCCACTGCCAACCCATTACGATTGGATAGATGATTCCAGATAATATTGCAGCAAATAAGAAAAATGGCCATAGTTTAATTCTCTCAGCCAAAGTTCCAGATACAATAGAAACTGTTGTTGCACAGAATACCATTTGGAAATACCAGTCTGAACCATCGGAATAACCAGTGTCTACTGCACTAGCATCTGACCATGGCGTAAAACTACCAATATAACCTCCTTCAGGAATTCCATAAGCAAGATTATAACCAACTAACCAGAACATTATTCCGGCAATTGAGAACAATCCAATATTTTTTGCGCAGATTACAGATACACTTTTCGAAGTTACCATTCCAGATTCAAGCATAGCGAAACCACATGCCATGAACATTACTAAGAATCCACAAACTAAAAAAAGAAAAGTATTAAAAATGAAACCTACTTCAGCAGAAACTGTAGTTTCTGCAAAACCAGCACTTGTCATATTTAGTAAGAAAAATAAACTTACTAATGGACCAACTAGTTTTTTAATAAATTTAGTCATTTGACCTCCCATTGTTAAAGAGACCCTTATAATTTTTTGTTTAATGGAAAACTAACGTTTTATGATAAATATAGATATGCAGTATTTGCATGGACTAACAGCCTTTACACAAAATATATGTAAAGGCTGTTAGAATAAAGAATTACTTATTAAATACTTCTTTAAGTGCTTTAGCAGGTAAGAATTTTACCTTTTGAGAAGCAGCGATTTGAATTTGTTCTCCTGTTCGAGGATTTCTTCCAATTCGAGCTTTTCTTTTAGCTACTTTATATGTGCCAAAACCAGCAATTTTCACAGAATCGTCGCCTTTTAATGCGTCTAGAATTGTGTTGGTAATAGTGTCAAAAGTACGCTCAGCATCAGCTTTGCTCTGATTTAAAGAGCCAGCAAGTTTTGCTATTAGTTGTTTTTTGTTCATTTTAGCTCCAGTTTTAAAGGTTAATTACTATAGTTAACAAATTCCTTGATAAATCAAGACTTTTTTTAGTGTCTTTTAAAAAGCTATATACAATATCTTGTATGGTTAAATAAGTATTGATTTTACTTGCTTTTTTTTAATTAAATAAACCTTTGAAATAAACACTTATTTTTTCATGATTGTTATAAATGTCGTTAATAGTAGCAAAAACCATTAAAGTTACAACTACTGAAAAACCGATTCGAAATGTAAAATCTATTGTTTTTCTTGAATATTCTTTACCCCTAATTCCCTCAATTGTATTAAGCAATATATGACCCCCATCTAATAAAGGTATTGGAAATAAATTAAACAAACCAAGACTAATTGAAATATACGAAATTACTATGATGAAAGGCAATATACCCATCTGAGAAACATCACCTGATATTTGAGCTATTTTTATAGGACCACCTAATTGTCTTAAATCTCCATAACCTTTGCCCCATAATTTTTGCAAATAACCCCACATCATCTCTAGTGTTTTTTGACTAACAAAAAATATCTCTTTAACTGCATGATATGCAGCTTTTATTGGGCCTAATTTAACATGATTAATATTATTATTATTTGGACCGATCATTATTCCAACCATTCTTTTTTCTATTGGATTTCCAAACTGATCAACACTATCAACTAAATTAGGTTTTACTTTTAAGGTGTATTCTTGACTATCTCTTAAAACAACAAATTCAATAAAATCGTCTGTTGAAAGCATTATAAATTTAGAAACATCTAATAAACCTTCAACTTTATTACCATCAATATTAAGTAAAATATCATTTTGCTTTAATCCATAAACTTCTGCAGGACTTTCTTTTTGCACTTCTGAAATTGAAGCAGGGGTCATATCTTTTCCTGCAAACATAAAGACTCCGACAAATATAACAAAAGCTAAAATAAAGTTAGCTAAAGGGCCACCAAATGCAATTAAATTTCTTTGATATAAAGGTTTAAAGGCAAGTAATTTTTTTTGTTGTTCTTCGTTATACTTTTTTCGAAGTTCATCTCTATTAAAATCACTAAATATACTATGATCACCAAAAAACTTAACATAGCCCCCAAAAGGAATTGCAGAAAATTTCCATCTAGTGCCATTTTTATCAGTATAACCAAATAATTCTCTGCCAAATCCTATAGAAAAATCAGTTACCCCTACTCCATACCTTCTTGCAAAATAGTAATGACCATACTCGTGCACAAACACTACTATTGTGAGTAATATTAAAAATGGAATTATATAAGCTAACATATTTTTATTTTAATTGAATATCAAATAATTCACAACACCACATTCATCAATAAAGCTGATACTTTTTGTCCTTACTGTTAAATTTTTCAGAGTGAATACTGACATAATTACCTTGTTCATAAGAATTAGACCAAAAAACATATTTTCGTTCACGATTATATGCAGCTCGATTACGCTCACTTCTCTCTTTTTCTCTTTGTTCTTTTAATTTTTGTTCTTTTAAAGCTTTCTCCTTTTGTTTTCTAACCATTGCCTCCTGCTCTAATTGTTTATCAAGTTCTTCAGGGCTTAATTTAGATTGAGGAGGCACATAAGAATTTACAGGTGTGACAAGTGTATTCTTCTTTATGTATTTCTTAGGTAACTTCCGGTTCATCATTGAATAATAAATTTCTGGTTTATTATTTAATAAATATTCTTTGTTTTCTTTAAGAAAGCTCAAGGTTTCATTTTTCAACAGCCTCATGAAGTAATGATGATTTGGCTTCGTTTTTCCAAGATCGGAATTTCTCCATTTGCAGGTATAATTATTAAACAAGAAAAAAAATAATATTTCGCATTACTTATTTTTATTAACTTCTTTTCTCCACAATACAAAGAACAATATTATTAAAGCTGGTTGTAAAATTACAAATATAACAATATTTGCAAGTTCATATCCCATGCCAGTAACGTCTCCTATTACTTCTAAAACATAAACGCACCAGTAAAAAAAATCGTTAATCATAAGTTGTAGAAATTAGCTGTTGAATTTGTCTATTTTAAGTATAATATATGAACTAGGTAAGGTTTAATTGTTTGTTGAAGGCAAGATATATACATTAACTTTACTGACCAGTGTATATTTCCTGCCTTCAGTGCATTGCCGACCTTTTAAGAGGTAAAACTTTTAGTTTTATCTGAGACTTAAATGGAATAGGTGCGCACAATCTATAAATCTTTTTACCTAAAACTAACAATTAAGAACGAAGGTTCTAAATGGTAAAATATATATGGTCAGTGAAATAGACAGATTTATCTTTTTTGTGCTTTACGTTCAGAAAGGTAAATATGAAGAACAAGAAAATATCAAAGTTATCCAATCACGATAAACTTATAAATCTAATCGCGGTTCAAGGCGAAAAAGATGTAAATCATCTACTTCAATCTGTAGATCAAGTATTCATTGAAGTATTTAAGTTAAAACAAAAAGATCTTCCCTGGCTATCAAATAATTCTGAAGAAGAATGGGATAATGTCATGAGAAAAGTAAGACTTGCGATCTTCAAACTGTATTTTGAGCATGTGAAGAAAGAAAGGACTTATCACTAATGAATAAAATCACTGAAATTAGAATTGAAGAAATTTTTGATGAAGAAAATAACCAACACTATTATTGGATTTATTATTACAAAAATGATGAGGTAAAGATTATTGGTAAATCTTCAGTTAAACCACAATGCTACAGACAAATCGCGAGGTACGTAAAATGAAAAATTATTTTAAAAATAAATTAAAGGATCGATTAAATTATTGCCAAGAGTGGAAGCACTCGATTGATTTATATTTAGCTAATAAAGAAATTACTAAAAAAGCTGATGAAGAATACTATAAAACAAGACCTTTTTTAAAAATTGTTTTAGATATTTATTTTTTACCATGCAATTTGCTAGGGTTTGTGAAATATTTAAGAATATGTCATGATTATAAAAAAAATGAAATTGAAATAATAGTCTTGACTGAAAAAATAAAAGATTATCAAAATTGGAGAAGTTATGGAAATAAGTAGATCTAAATGGGATAACTTTATCAAATGTCCTTTGTGTTTTTATTTGAAAGAAAAGCATAACATCAATCCTCCTAGCACTCCTCGTTTTACAATAAATATGAGGGTTGATAACTTATTAAAAGAAGAGTTTGATGAGTTGCGTGCTAAAGGTGAACCTCATCCTATATTTAAGGAATACAATTTAAACTTTGTTCCTTACAACGGGCTTAGTCCAGAAACTTTAAAAAAATATAGATATAACCGTGCTGGAGTAAGAGCTAAATCAAAAAAAACAGGTATAGAAATTTTTGGTGCTTTAGATGATTTGTGGTTCAACAAAGTTACAGAGGAAATTATCGTTTTGGATTATAAAGCTACATCCACTAAAAATCTTGAAGATTACACAACCTCAAAAAAACATTATCATGTGAGTTATCGAAGACAGTTAGATTTTTATGCATATCTTTTGAAACTGAATGATTTTAAAGTGTATGATACTGGTTATTGGTTAATCTGTAATGCTACAGACGAAGAACAAAAGACATTTAACAAAACAGTCACTTTTAAAACAACACTATTATCTTACAAATTAAATACCGATTATATTGAAGATAGTTTAGTTGATTTAAAAGCATGTTTAGACAATGATAAATATCCTAGTTCAGGAAAAGATTGTGATAATTGCAGATGGTATAATGAAAAGAAAAAATTAGGAGATACAATAAGATCTAATGTGGAAAAAAGATAAGAAGGCAAAAGAATAAAATATAATTTTAATTTAAATGAGTAATCATAATAAAATTAGACCCGTAGATAAAAACAACCTCTCAGGTAAATACAAAATTTTATTTTCTACACCACAAACTAAAAACAGTAATATCCCTATGGAATTCAGAGGATTACAAATTTTTAATAATAAATCATTAGCTGAAGAAGCATTAAGAAAAAGGAAAAAACTTACTAAAATTTTAGAAGAAAAAAGAGCAAATTCCATGAAAGGAAATCAAAGAGCAATTGGTAATACTGGTGGTGAAAAATCCAATTTAGTCCAATTTAGCCCTGAGGTTCAGAAATTAAAAAATGCTAAAATTAAAATGGCAAAAGAGCTTTATAAAGAAGGATACAAAAAAACAGATATTTTAAAAATAATTATTAAAGAGTTTAAACTTAAAAGAGATTTAAATTCAAGGTCTTGGCCTAAATGGCTAAGTAACATATGATTAAATTATAAAAAGAAGATGGGCGATCAATCAAAAAAAATTGTTGAGAAAATTAAAGAAAAATACAAAAATGAAAATGTTGAGGATAGAACCTCAAGATGGGTACTAGGCACTATAAAATATCAATATGATTTTGGGTACATAATTGGATCAGGTGCTTTAGATGAAGAAGGTGCATATAAAGAAAAATTCAAAGAACTATCTAGTGATGAGCAAAAATATCTAATTGAAACTTGCTCAAATGCTTACAAACCTTTTAAGAAATACTTACTTGTTTATGCTTGTTGCCTCTTCGGAGCATATTATGAAAACTGCAAAAGAAATAAGTTGGATTTTAGTTTTTCAGGAATTTTTTTAAAAAAACAACTTAAAAATTTATTTCAGATGACTGAGAGATTTTATAAAAAACCTGACAAAGAAGCTAACATATGGATGCCACTATTTGATGGCTTATTTGATAAGAAAGACTTAGATCTAAACAAAAACTTTTTTTTAGCCCATTTTCCCCCATTAGAAAACAAACACTTAGAAAGTATTGTTAATTGGTTTCTTGAAAATAGAAAAACTAATCAGTCAATAAAAAATGTATTTGATACAGCTAGAAACTATTTTCATTTAGAAGTTGATGAAAATTCCCCTTTTAAAAAAATAACATCTGAAAATGATTGGGTAGGAAGTATGAGGTTCTCAATTGATGGAGATACAAAAAAATACAAAAATACAACTTTAAATTCCACTCTACCTCTTAGATTTACATACTACATGCTTGCAACTCAAAATTTACACTCACTCAACGAGTCTTATATAAATTCAAAACCAAAAGCTAGAATTTGGCAGGTTGAAAAATTGATAAAAAATATAATTCAAAATGGACCTGATTTAAAAATGCAAGAAAATCAATACAACGAGATTTAAAAATTAAACTTCCCTAAAACCAACCAGACTAACAAAACTGTTTATGGGATACTTTTTTCTTTTATCAGTTTTGAATAGACCCTGGAAAATTAATTCATATAGTTCGAAGTAGATGTCTAAAAATTGTTTATTTTTTCCTTGAGCTATTTTTTTTTCAAATGGTTTTAAAAGTTTATATTCTTCACTATCTAATTCAATCATTTGCATACTGATAGATCTAATCTCCTCCTCATAGTCTATTTTCTTTGACCACCAATCTTGATCATTTTTAATGTTTAAAATAATTAAACTTTTATCAATTATTCTAAAACCCATAATTTTTTCATAATCTTTTTCATTTATGAAATTTCTTGGTACAAAAAAACTACCTGCAGATAATACTTTAACCTCGTTTATAGTATCGCTAATTACTTTGTCTTTAATTGTTGTAGAATATTCTTTTTTAAGAGTTTTTTTCTTTATATGATCATTTAGATATTTAAATAAAGCTTTGTTATCAACTTTATGACCTGTATCAAATTTTCCACCTATATTTACACAATTTAGATTTCCTATTTCTTTAACAACAGTTTTACTTTTAAATACATCAAAAATTCCCATAATCTGTATATAATTATAATTTAATATTTGTCATTAACTTTGTTACTCTTTCTTTAAGACTTTTTTGATCACCATCAGCTACTTTAGTTAATTTACTTAATTCATTAATTATATTTTCTTTATCTTTTTTCAAAAGTTTTGATGCTTCTTTAAAGGTATTGTCGATCTTAACCTGAATAGACTTTGGATTAGCAATTTTCATAAATGAAAGCATGCTTTGAGTACGTTTATCACCAAAGTTCTTTTTAAATAATTCTTGTTCTTTCTTTGAAAATTTTTTATCAGTTAAAAAAATATCAATAGAGCCCCACATTAAGGCTCTACTAACAATATCTTTGTTAGAATAATCTACTTCATCTCCTATAACTTTTTTAATACTTTCATTGATCTTTTCATCTGCTTCTTTAAGATCAAAAATTCCTTTTCTACCTGTATCAAAACTCTTGTTATATTCATTAGACATTGAAAACCATATCAAAGCTTGCATTCTATTTAAAAAATTTGGATGAGTTGAATATAAAAGATTTTTATCACCTTTTATTTCTTTTAATTCTCTAAGTTGGTCTAAATAACTACTAAAATTAAATTTTAAATATTTATCACTTAAACCGGATGTAATTTTTAGCATGGCTCTCAAGGAAGCTTCTAAACTTCCACAGCCAATAAACCCTATCCTATCAGCACTAATTTCTGCCGCTCTTGAAAAATTTAAAAGATTTAAAGTCTCTACTCTATTTGTTGAGGTGTTTGCTTGAGGGTAAAGTGCATGTTGATAATAAAAATGAGCTACCTCGTGTGCAATGACAGATTCTAATTCTTCACCATTTAAAAGCTCAATTAATTTTGATGTTAATATAATTTCAGCACTATCCCCTAAAGGCATCGCACTACACATGGCTTGCGTTTGAATATGGTTAGCGGTTACAAAAAAATTTAAATTATTCTCAATTTTTAAACGCTTAAAAACATTTTCGATTGCTTTATTTATATCAGGAAAAATTTCTTTAGTAACCTTTACAGAGGTTGAAAGAAGTTGATTTAGATTATTTGATTTTAAATCATTAACTTTTTCATAAGGATCCTTTTTTAAAGAAATATTTAATTGTGAAGGATCGTCATACGAATATCTAAATTTATCTAAATTATTCATTAACAATTGTATTTTTTTCTTAAATTTGCAGTTAACTCAACCATTTTTCGTGCTTGGTTTCTAATCTTTTCATTGGAGTTATTTGTTTGTCTATTCCATCTTGTGTATTCTTCTCTTAATTTTTTACATTTATCCGCATCAGTCATATCTTTAGAAAAATTGAATATAGTTTCTTCGCTATCTTCATCGCTTTCTTCAATAGTTTCAATATTTGCAATTGTTGAGGTTTTCATTTGTTGAAAACGACTTAAATCAAGTTCGAGTGCTCGTGCAGTATTATTTAATAATTTATCTTCTTCTTTACTTAAACGATCATCAGAACCTGCAATATTTAACAATAAATTCATAGCATCATATCTTTTTGAAACAGAAGATTTATAATTAATTTCTTTTACAATTTCAGATAATGAAAGTTTATTTTTTTTTAATAATTCAAGAGTATTCTTTAATAAAAAAGAATATTTAATTTTTTGATCAGTACTATCCTCAAAATAATTCTTCCAAATGATTTCTGTATTGATCCAGCTCTTTATCGCCTCAATTCCTGTTGTATTGATTTTTTTTTCTGAATAAGCAACAGCCATTCCTAATTGTACAATTTTTTCATTAATATCACCTTCATATTGTTCAGCATCTAAATATCCAGGCTCTTCAAAATTTAAATCAAATAAAGTTTCAGTATGAAAATATAAATCTTTCTTATTTTTAATTTTACCATTTTCAAACTCTGCATTTAATTTTGTAACACTTACAACAAATTTAATTTTTCTTTTTCCTCTATTTGGTGGAATTACTAAAGACACAGGAAATCTAAACATCGGTGTCCACATATTGTATGCATATCCAAAACCAACTTTCATATTCCTATTTGATTGTAACAAAAATTTATCATCTTTATATGGATCAGTTAGACCTTGTAGTGCGATTTCGTTATTTTCATCTGTTACATCAAAAACATAACAAGTAAATTTTGCCTCTTCATTTTCAAGTTTTGTTTGATCAACTTGATCTTGAGTAAACCCCAGCATTCCAATTGCTTCTACGTCATATACTTTTAAGTTTCCAGCCTGCTGTTCTTCTATTTTAATTCTTAACTGTTCAAGTTCACCTTGATCATAATTCCACTCATCATCATATTTTTTATCATCATTTATTTCGAAGAAATCTTTAACATTTTCCGTCATTTCATCTTTTTGGTGGTCTTCATTATGTTTTTTGATAAATTCTTCTGTACGAGAACGAGAACTTTTATTTTTAGTATTTTTTTTTGGTTTATCTTCTGGTTTATTTGAAGACCTAGTTATTAACCAAATAATAATTATTGCTGGAATTATAAACGGTCTAATTTTTTTTAATATCTCTGTAAAATCACTTGAAGTTTCTTTATAGGTTTTTTTTAAACTATCTTTATTTGATAATTTTTTAATTAGCTCTTGTATGTTTTCATTGTCTACTTGTTTTGACTCTATTTGTTGATTTAATTTTTTTGAATGTGTTTCAAAAAGATCTTCTCTTTTAGCGTCAACATTTAATGAAAAAAGAATAAAAAATAAAATTAATGAAAATATTTTCATCTATTCAATAGATATTTTTTCTATTTGTTTCTTAGCATCATCTAATGTTGCTGTAGTCTCTGGCGTAAGCTCGATCTCGTGTGAATTTCCAGACTCAACGTCAGTAAACATACAGTGCATTTTACCAGACTCATCATAAGAATATGTAATATCTATTGGTTGATTGGCAGGTCTTCCTTTTGGTAATTTTAACATTTCTTCATGAATAATATTCACGAATTCTTTATTATCTTCAGGTCCCTCACTTTGAGTAACATTACACTCTAATTCTTCCTGTCCTTCAGCAATAGTTGTGTATCTTTTAGTAACAGATACTGGAAGTTTGGTATCTCTTTCAATAATAATTGTGTTAGCGTTCACTCTTCTTCCTGTATGATTATCAGTAACAACAGCAAGTGTTCCCATATAAAAATTACAAACATCTGTTAAGTTTACTTCTTTTAAAGCTTCTTGTTGTTGATCGTTGAGTGTTTCTTTTTCAGTTTTAAGTCCTGCATAAATTGCTGCACCACAAACAACTGCTTCATCAACGTTTACTCCTTTTACAGGAGGTTTACCCATCATTTGTGTAAGTACTTTAGTAATAATTGGTATTCTAGTACTTCCACCAACAAGTAAAGTTTGATTTATTCTGCTTGGATTCATGCCTGATGCTTCCATCGCTTCTTCAATTAACATTTTAATTTTTTCGATATAAGTTTGAATAGACTCTTCAAATTCTTCTAAGTTAATCTCTATTTTCTGCAGACCATTAGGGCCAGAAATTTCAATATTTGCTTTATCTTTAACTGATAAAATTTTTTTAACTTCTTCTGCTTTGTGAATATATTCTTTGTTATTTTCGATATCTATTTCAACTTTATGAACATCAAAATATTTTTTTTTCATTAACTTTGTTATTTCTTTGTCAAAGTCTCTACCACCTAGATATTTATCTCCTCTGGAAGTCATCACGTCGACTTTTTTATTTTTTACTTCTGCAAAAGTGACATCAAACGTTCCACCACCAAGATCAAAGATCATAACCCTGCCACCTACTTCTACTCCAGGTAAACTTGCATAATGCAATACAGCAGCAGTTGGTTCGTTGATTAATTCTATTACTTCAAGGTCTGCAATTTTAGCTGCATCTAAAGTAGCTTGCCTTGCTTTTTCTGCAAACATAGCAGGAACGGTTATAACAACTTTCTTAACATCACTGGTATACTCTTTTAATTTTTTTAAAATTAAGGAACTTACCTGTGCAGGTGTATAAGTATCTACTAAATCTTTATCGTTGACCCACTTTCCTTCATCAGTTGAGTAAACAACATCATTTTCCATCTCTCTTTTAGTCTGCAAAATTACGTTATTAGATTGATCTTTGAGATAATTTAGAGCTTTATCACCCACAATCACTTCGTTATCTTTTAAATACACAGCAGAGGCTGTAATTTTTCTGTTATCTTCAATACTTGCTAATACCTCAGGATTCCCAAGATCATCTAAACTTGCAATTGCAGAAAAAGTTGTTCCAAGGTCAATTCCAATTACTTTTGACATTAATTTTATTGTGTTAGATTATATTTAATGGAAACTATAATTGATCAGCTAGATAGTGTAAATTCTAATAATTCATTAGAAAATGTAAAAGATCCAGAAAAAATACTAAATTTAACAATTAAAAACTATAATCGAGAAATAAATTGGAATAATCTAGAAAAATTTAGCAATTTACAAATATTGTACTTAGAAAATTGTTATATAACCGATTATTCTTTTTTTACATGTATTTCAAAAATTAAAAGTTTAGAAACTTTAAAGTATAATCATGAATGTTTTTTCAAAAAGTCTGATCAAAAAGCATATATAAAATTACCACAATTAAAAAAAATTTCTTTTATATGCCCAAGTAAAGATGAGCCAAATTTAAGTATGCTTGATCTATATGATAAACAACATAATTTTAATAATTTTATAACTGCTTTTCCAAATTATCCCTCCGCATACCAAAATATAAATGAAATAGAATTTGTAAATTATGAAAGTTTTTTAGAAAAAGTAAAAAAAGAAGACGTGGAATATGAATATTCTAATATTTATGAAGGAAAAGACATATATTTCCAGTGTGATATTTATAATCTTCTTAGGTTAAAAAATCTTAAAAATTTAAAACTTTCAGAAAATAATCAGGATATATTCCGTCATAAACTATTAACTGAAAAAATTTTATCTTTTCCTAATTCAAAAAAAATTACAATAAATAATTATTCTATACAACAATACAGAGATAAATTTATAAATTTAAAAACACTTGTTTTAAATTTTGATTTTTTAGAAGAAGATCAAAGAAACCTCACTACGGTAAATAAGTCATCCATAATTAAAGATGCTTTAGAAGTTCATTTTCCTTCGCAATACTACCAGGGTTATACAAAATTATTTACTGAAACACTCAAATCAAAATTTGATACTGTTATTATTTGTCCAACTGAAGAGTTTTTTGAAAATCATTTTGAATATTTTGAGGGTCCTTTAGATTTTTACAGAGAAAAAATAATAAAACATAAATCAATAAAATCAGTTATATTTGAATTTAATAATAACAATCAAGATCAGAAATATTTTAAATGGAATGATGAAACAAGAGATCATAGTCATTATTTCATTGATCTTTTGAAAGAAACCATTAAAAAAAAAATCAAAGTAAAAATTAATTTTAAAAATTTTAATAAGCAGGACGGATTAAATGATAAGTATAATTCATACATTGATATATTTCATTATTTTTCATTACTACAATCCAACGAAAATTTAAAAAAATATTTAGAAATTATAAATATTTCGCTAAATGAAATTAATAAATTTATTGAACAAATTTATTTTAGTAAAGTTAAAACAATAATTGTAATTGATGACAATTCAAAATCTAGGGCTTTAAAAAAATTTAAGGATATTGAACTTTTAGATACACATCTAGATGACTGGGCATATTTATCTACTCATGAAGGCCCTGTAGATTTCGGTAAAGCTACTGGAAAACATGAAAACTCCTTTCATGACTTCTTTGAATATGATTTTTTTGAATATTGGGAAATAGATGAATTTAAACTTAATCCTGGTTGCTGTGTACCAATTGTAAGGAAAAGCTATTTAGATAATTCAAAA
>CABYUS010000009.1 GCA_902522225.1 uncultured Pelagibacteraceae bacterium | reverse complement strand
AACTCAAGACTTAACTAATGCTGAGCTTAATGATGCTCTTACATTAACAGGTATGAATCACATGAAGCATAACAGTTTAAATGATTTGTCTGGAGGTGAGTTTCAAAGAGTTTTAATGGCAAGAGCAATTGCTAAAAAACCAGAATTGTTAGTTTTAGATGAGCCTGTTCAAGGAGTCGATTTTACTGGAGAAATTGCTTTATATAAATTAATTAAAAATATTTCTGAGTCACTTAAATGTGGTATTTTACTAATTTCACATAACTTACATGTCGTAATGTCAAAAACAGATTATGTACTTTGCTTAAATGGACATGTTTGTTGTTCCGGAACACCTGTGGCTGTTGCTAATGATAAAAAGTATAAAGAACTTTTTGGCGATGATGTATCCAAAATATTATCAATATATGAACATAAACATGATCATACACATTCATCCGATGGAACAATTGAAAAAAAATAATGTTAGATGATTTTTTTATAAGAGCACTAATTGCAGGAATTGGTATAGCAATAGTTACTGGTTCATTAGGTTGCTTTATTGTATGGAGAAGATTATCTTTTTTTGGTGATACTTTAGCTCATTCAGCTCTTCTGGGCGTAACATTAGCTGTAACTATAGATATTAATATTGCATTTTCTGTTTTTCTTACTTCATCTGCTGTAGCTTTAATTTTAATTAAGCTTCAGAAAAAAACAAACTTACCAGGTGATGCATTACTTGGATTATTAGCCCACTCTTCATTGGCTGTAGGATTAGTAGTAATAGGATTTCTTACATTTATAAGATTTGACATAATGGGATTATTGTTTGGCGATATATTGGCTGTAACAAAAAAAGATATAGCTGTTATATGGATAGGTGGAGCATTAATTTTATTAGTTTTAAAATTAATTTGGAAACCACTTTTTGCATCTACTGTTAACTATGAATTAGCTGAAGCCGAAGGAATGAACCCAGATAGAGTAAATGCCATATTTACTATATTAATGGCAGCCATCATTGCTATTTCTATAAAGATGGTAGGTTTATTGCTTATTACTGGAATGCTTATAATTCCTGCTGCAATGGCAAGAAACTTATCAAACAATCCAAAGCAAATGGTTATATTTTCAATTATAGGGGGTCTTTTATCTGTTTTAATAGGACTATTTACATCTTTAGAAATAAATACGTCTTCTGGTCCATCTATTATAACTACAGCATTAATATTGTTTATTTTTTCATTATTTAAATTAAATAAAAGAACTCAATTGAATAAAAAATAGCAAATGGTAAAAAGTAATATGTCTCAGAAACAAGAACATTTATCAAAAAACCAAAAAATTGTTTTAGATATGATTGAAAAGTCAAATCAGCCAATGAAAGCGTATTCAATATTGTTTAATGTTCAAAAAAAAGGAATTAAAGCTCCACTTCAAGTTTATAGAGCGTTAGATAAATTAGTTGAGATGGGAAAAATTCATAAAATTGAGAGTAGAAATGCCTTCATAGCATGTCAAAATTCTAGCTGTCAGGTTGCAAAAGCAACTGCTTTTTCAATTTGTGAAATGTGTGAAAAAGTAACAGAGATTAGTAGCTCAGGTCTTTCTAAATACTTGGCTAGTTTCAAAGACAAAGATGGCATGAAATATAGTAAATACAATCTTGAGTTTTTTGGATTATGTAAAAAGTGCAGATAATCCTTTATTTTAATAAATTCTTAACATAACTGAAATAATAATAACGAAAGGAAATTTTATGTTTATAAAAAAATATCTAAAGTGGATCAGTACATTTTTAGTTTTAGTAGGAATACTTCTTACAAATTTAAATATATATCCATTAAATATATATTTTCATGGATTAGGAGTTATTGGATGGACTATTGCAGGATTTATTAGCAAAGATAAAGCAATACTAACTAACTTTGGACTACAAATACCATTGTTCTTAATAGGAATTTATAAGATTATTATTTAGTGAAAAATATATTATTTGTTTGTACAGGAAACTCTGCAAGAAGTATCATAGCTGAGTCTTTAATTAATAATAGATATAATGATAAATTCAAAGCCTATAGTGCTGGTAGTAATCCTTCTGGAGAAATTAACAAAGATATAAAACATTTTTTAAATAATAAAGGTTTCAATCTTCAAAACTACTCATCCAAAAATTTTAATGTTTTTGTTAATGGAGAAATCAAAATTGATCATGTTATTACTGTATGTAATAATGCAAATAATGAAGTATGTCCTATTTGGCCTAAGGAAAATCAAATCATACACTGGGATATTGAAGATCCAGTAACAAAACTAAATGACGCTAGTGAGGATAAAAAATTTAAGATAATTACTGATACTTTTAATAATATTGATAAAAGAATTAAAAATTGGATTCTAAATGAAAAATACTAACAAAATATTTTTAGGTGAATTTATTGGAAGTAGCTTTTTAGTAATGGTTATTGTTGGGTCCGGAATAATGGCTGAAAATCTCACAAATGATAATGCTTTGAGATTAACGGCTAATACACTCGCAACTGGTGCTGGCCTATTCGTCTTAATAACTGCTTTTGCAAATATTTCAGGTGCACATTTCAATCCTTTTGTGAGTTTAGCGATGTTTTTAAGAAAAAAAATCAATGGAAAACTTCTCATCATATATATTCCTGCCCAAATACTTGGTTGTTTGTTAGGTGTTATGTTGGCTAATGTTTTTTTTGAACACGATATTCTTGAGTTATCGACAAAAAATAGAGATGGTTTTCATATTTTCTTATCTGAAATAATTGCTACTTTTGGTTTAATTTTTATTATTTTTGCTACTCAAAAAGATGGCAAAATAACAATAGCTGCTAGTGTTGCAACATATATTATGGCTGGTTATTGGTTCACATCATCAACATCTTTTGCAAATCCAGCTGTTGCAATAGCTAGAACTTTTACTGATTCTTTTACAGGAATTAATTATTTGAATACGCCTACATATATTTTAGCTGAATTTTTGGGAGCTCTTATAGCTGTATATTTTATTAAGAAATTAATTAAATAAATACAACTTTATTGAGAAATAAAAAATATTTAAAAGTAGACATCAATATTTAATAGTTTATTAGTTGACGAATCCACCCTCTGATTCTCAAATTAGTTTATTCTTTTATAGAATTTTTTTTACTCTCACATTACAAAGATATTAAGTCATGAATCGATGGGAACCGAAAACAATAATATAAAGGAGAAAAAATGGATTTGACTTTAATATACACGGTTATAGGGTTTGCCCTTGCCGGTTATAGCGTAATCGCTAACGACTCAATTCAAACACTAGGTACATTTATTGCTTCAAAAAAGAAGTGGTTTAAATGGTATGTACTTGCAGGATCCGCTTCGAGTGTAATGATTTTAGCTTTAGCATGGGGATGGTATGCGTATGATGGTGATATCTCATATGGAAGATTAACTAGAATACCTTATCAAGAAATTCAATGGTATCATGCAGTAGCGCCTGCAATACTCTTGTTGTTAACAAGAGTTGGAATACCTGTATCAACAACCTTTTTAGTTCTTTCAGCATTTGCTTCAACACTCGTGCTTGAAAAAATGTTAATGAAAAGTGTAGTTGGTTATGGTTTAGCGGCAATGGTTGCTTACATAGCCTGGATAGCTGTATCAAAATTCATTAATGAAAAATTTGATGAAGTAGATGACAAATGGATAGGATTTTGGAGAAATGCTGTTTGGGTTTCATCAGGTTGGTTATGGTGGGTTTGGTTATCTCACGATGTAGCAAATATTGCTGTATATCTTCCAAGACAACTTGATATTACAATACTGCTGATTGTAATGGCATATTTTACTATTTTGCTATTTTACATCTTCTACATTCAAGGTGGACGGATCCAAGCAGTAGTTTTAGAAAAAACCGGAACTAGATATGCAAGATCAGCTACAATTATCAATGTAATTTATGCTGCTGTTTTATTCTACTTTAAGGAACTAAACGATTTACCAATGTCAACAACATGGGTATTCGTTGGTTTGTTATGTGGAAGAGAACTTGCAATTTCAACTATGAACAAAGATTATAAGTTTAAGTATGTTTTTCCATTAATTGGTAAAGACTTTCTTAAAATGATCTTTGGACTAAGTGTATCGGTTGGAATTGTTTTAGCAATTCACTATATAATTATTCCAAATAATTGGTTTTAAATTTATTTATGTGGTCGTGTTAATTTATTTAACACGGCCATATATATCTTGATATCTAACTATATCAGTTTCTCTTAATATAGACCCAACTTGTGCTTCAATTATTTTTACTGGTTTTTTGTAGGGATTTTCTATTCGATGAATTGAACCTAAAGGGATAAAGATAGTTTCATCAGGTTTCATTGTAAAATATTTCTTGTTTAGTGTAATTTTAGGTTTACCATGAGTAACTACCCAGTGCTCAGCTCTATGATGATGTTTTTGAAGACTTAATATACCTTTAGGTTTTACATATAATTCTTTAATTAAAAATTCCTTACCATTAAATAAATTAACATAACTACCCCAAGGTCTATGGAATACATTCTTCTTTTTAAAATAATGTCTCTTATTCCTTCCATACATCTTACAGATTTCTTTCCAAGATCCTAAATCAGACCAAGGAATATCTAATTTGATAGCGTTTATATCTTTTGTTTTTTCTAATATTGCATAATCAAAAGACTTGGCTGTTGCTTTAGTAAATGCTTGTTTATTTAAATAATACACATTACTTTTATATTTTGCTTTTGTTACAGCTTTGTTACAGTTTCGGTAAATATTTGGTTGGTATTTCTTGAAATTATTAATAATGGAGTCTTTTCTTAAATAAAACATTCCAGAATTCCAATAACCTTTTTTACTAATTATTTGTTTAGCTTTAGCCTCTTTTGGTTTTTCTATAAACCTAGTTACTTTTGTATTTTTTGTTAAAAAATAACCAAATTCACTAGAAGGCATTGTGGGTTTAATTCCAAATATAATGATGTTGTTTTGAGTTAATTTCTTTTGATTTTTTTTAATAGCTTTATTAAATAATCCAACCTTTTCTATCAAATGATCAGCAGCCAAGAACATTAAAGGTTGTTCGTTAGGAATATCCTTAATTAATGCCGTACTTAAAATAGCAGGTGCTGTATTTCTTTTAGCAGGCTCTAAGACTATCTTAAATTTTCTTATTTTGTGTTTCTTTAAATGTTGTTTAACTTGTTTTAGGTATTTTGAATTTGTACTTATAATTGGTGCATCAAATATAGAAGCTTTAACTCTCTCTAAAGTTTTTCCTAATAAAGTCCAATTACCAAAATCTATAAACTGTTTAGCTTGATGTTTTTTTTGATTTGGCCAGAGCCTTGTTCCGGCTCCACCACATAAAATTACAGGTCTAATTTTCATTAAATATCGGCGTAAACCTTAACTTCATTTTTACCACCAGGATGTGTAGGTGCACCTAAGTAAGCTGGGCCTACTGTTTGAGCATATTTCCAAAGTGTGCCATTACCAAAATTTATTTTTTTTGGTTTCCACTTCTTTTTTCTAGCAGCTAATTCTTTTTTAGATAAACGAACATTAATAGTTCCTTTTTTTGCATCTAAATCAATTATGTCACCATTCTTAAGTAAAGCGATAGGTCCACCTACAGATGCTTCAGGACCGACATGTCCAATACAAAATCCTCTCGTTGCTCCTGAAAATCTTCCATCAGTTATAAGAGCTACTTTTTCGCCCTTCCCTTGTCCGTAAATAGCACCTGTTGTTTGAAGCATTTCTCTCATGCCAGGTCCACCTTTTGGACCTTCATATCTAATTATTATTATATCACCATCTTTATATTTTTTATTTTTAACAGCTTTATAAGCAGCTTCTTCTGTATCAAAACATCTTGCTCTTCCAGTAAATTGTAACTTCTTTAAACCAGCAACTTTTACAATAGCTCCCTCTGGTGCTAGATTTCCTTTCAAGCCAACAACACCACCATCAGGTGATAATGGATTATCATATTTTCTCATTACTTTTTGATTTTTATTAAATTTAACATTTTTTAAATTTTCTTTTAACGTCTTACCTGTAACTGTCATACAATCACCATGTATGTATCCACCATCCATAAGAGTTTTTAACAACATTGGAACTCCACCTGCTTTCCACATATCTTTTGCAACGTATTTTCCACCAGGTTTTAAATCAGCAAGATAAGGAGTTTTTTTAAAAATTTTTGCAACATCCATAAGATCAAATTTAATTCCAATTTCATTTGCTATAGCTGGTAAATGCAAAGCTGCGTTTGTTGAACCACCAGTAGCTGCAACAATTGTTGCTGCATTTTCTAAAGATTTTCTTGTAACAATATCTCTTGGTCTAATATTTTTTTTAAGTAAATTCATAACTGCTTTACCACTTAAAACTGCGTACTTATCACGTTGTTCGTATGGAGCAGGTGTTCCTGCTGAATAAGGTAATGCTAATCCAATAGCTTCAGATACGCATGCCATAGTGTTAGCAGTAAATTGACCTCCACAAGCTCCGGCACTTGGACATGCTTTTAATTCTAATTTTCGAAGTGCATGTGCTGAAAGTTTTCCAGCAGAGTATTTTCCAACACCTTCAAATACATCAACGACGGTTACATCTTTTCCATTAAATCTTCCTGGTAAAATTGAACCACCATAAATAAAAACACTAGGCACATTTAAACGAACCATAGCCATCATTAAACCTGGTAAAGATTTATCACAACCAGCAACACCAACTAAGGCATCATAACAATGACCTCGCACAGTTAATTCAGTAGAGTCAGCTATTACGTCTCTAGAAACCAGTGATGATTTCATACCTTCATGACCCATAGCAATTCCATCAGTAACGGTGATTGTACAAAATTCTCTAGGTGTGCCTCCAGATGAACTAACACCCTTCTTAACTGATTGTGCTTGTCTCATAAGAGCTATATTACATGGGGCAGCTTCATTCCATGTTGAAACAACTCCAACAAAAGGTTTTGCAACATCTTTTTCTGTTAAATCCATTGCATAATAAAAAGATCTTTGTGGGGCTTTATCGGGTCCTAAAGATGTGTGTCTACTTGGTAATTTTTTTTTGTTAAATTTAAACATTATAAATTTTTTATTGTTATTGATATTTTATCTATATCGTTTTTTAAATTATTATAGTTATTTTTCTCTTGTTCAACAATATGTTTAGGAGCACGTTCTACAAAATTTTTATTCTTTAATCTAGTATTTATACTGTTCATTTCTTTTGAATATCTGTCTTGTTTTTGCATTAAATTATCTTTTATTGTTTTAAGATCAACATCTTGATCAAAATATATTTTAAATAAATCTCCATCAATAATTATTGTTGCTGAAGGTTTATCTAGATCTTTGTTTGAAAAATTATTAATACGTCCTAGTTTTTTAACAGTACCCTCATTTTTAACAAAAAAATCTTTCTTACTTTTGCCTATTTTGCTTAAAGAAATATCAACAAATGATCCTGGACTTACGTTTATTTCATTTTTAAATGATCTAATTGTGGATACAATTTCAATTATTTTTTCAACATTTGCATAATCTTTATCTTTTTTTGCTTTGCCATTGATCCAATTAGAGTGCATTAGATATGCTTTTCCAGACTTATCCAGTTTATTCTTTAACCATATCTCCTCAGTTACAAAAGGTACAAATGGGTGCATTAATACTAAAATTTCTCTAAATATGTAGCCAGAAACAAGCCTTACTTCATCTATAGATTTCTTATCATCAGAATATAATATTGTTTTACATAACTCTAGATACCAATCGCAATAATTGTGCCAAACAAACTGATAAATCACTCTAGAAGCCTCATCAAAACGATATTCTTTTATATTTTTTTCAACCTTTGATTTGGTTTGGAGTAAATTTGAGTATATCCACTTATTAATATTTAGTTTTATTTTTTCTTGCTTTACGCCATCAAATTTACATTTATTTTGTATTAAAAAATTATTTGCATTCCAGAGTTTATTTAAAAGATTTCTGTAACCTTTAACCCTATCTTCAGAAAGTTTTACATCTCTTCCTGGTGAAGCCATTGACAAAAGTGTAAATCTTAAAGCGTCAGCACTATACTTTTCAATTAAGTTTAGTGGATCAATAACATTACCTTTAGATTTAGACATTTTCTGACCTTTTTCATCTCTTACTAATGCGTGAACATATATATTTTTAAATGGTTCATTTTTCATGAACTCCATTCCAAACATAATCATACGAGCTACCCAAAAGAAGATAATATCAAAACCTGTAACTAATACTGATGTTGGATAAAATTTTTTTAGATAATCATTTTTTTTTGGCCATCCTAAAGTAGCAAAAGGCCACAAACCTGAAGAAAACCATGTATCCAAAACATCTGGATCTCTTATTAAATCTACTTTTTTTTTATAATGTTTTAAAGAAATCTTATGAGCTTCATCTTCATTATAAGCTACAAATATTTTTTTATCAGGGCCATACCATGCTGGTATTTGATGTCCCCACCATAGTTGTCTTGAAATACACCAGGGTTCAATATTATTCATCCATTGAAAATATGTTTTACTCCAATTTTCTGGAAAAAAATTTGTCTTTTTTGACTTAACAATTTTTTTTGCATTTATTGCTAATTTCTTAGCATCTGCAAACCATTGTTCTGTTAAAAAAGGTTCAATTATAGAATTAGATCTATCTCCATAAGGAACTTTATTTTTGATTTTTTCTTCTTTAATAAATAAATCTAATTGCTTTAATTCTTCTATAATTTTTTTACGAGCCTCAAATCTATCTAAACCTACATATTCATTTGGAGCATTTTGATTTACCTTTCCACCTTCGGTAAAAATATTAATTATTTCTAATTTATTTCTTAATCCAACTTCGTAATCATTAAAGTCATGAGCGGGTGTTATTTTTACTGCGCCAGAGCCTTGTTCAGGATCTGCATATTCATCAGCTATAATTTTAATCTTTTTATTAACAATTGGTAAAATTACAAATTTACCTACTAACTTTTTATATCTCTTGTCTTTAGGATTAACAGCAACAGCAGTATCACCCAACATAGTTTCTGGTCTTGTAGTTGCTATAGTTATTTTTTCATTAGATCCATCTAAAGGATAATTAATATAATATAATGAAGAATTCACTTCTCTTTGATTAACTTCAAGATCAGATATAGCAGTTTTTAAAACAGTATCCCAATTAACTAATTTTTTTGATTTGTAAATTAATTTTTTTTTATGCAGATCAACAAAAACCTTAATAACTGATTTAGATAAGTTTTCGTCCATAGTGAAAGCATTTCTTGACCAGTCACATGAGCAACCAAGCTTTTTAAGTTGATTTATTATAATATCACCATACTCACCCTTCCATTCCCATACTTTTTTAATAAATTCTTCTCTTCCGATATCATTTTTATTGATACCATCTGTTTCTAATTTTTTTTCAACAAGTGCCTGAGTAGCAATTCCAGCATGGTCTGTTCCAGGTTGCCATAGTGTTTCATAATTATTCATCCTGTGATATCGGGTTAAAAGATCTTGAATAGAATTATTTAATGCATGACCCATGTGAAGAGAACCAGTCACATTTGGAGGAGGTATAACGATCGAAAATTTCTTTTTATTTTTCTTTGGCTTAAATAAGTTATTATTTTCCCAATATTTATAAATTTTGTCTTCTACATTTAAATGATTATATTTATCGTTACTCATGATTTATAAGTTTATAAATTAATCATATTAATAAACAATAATGAATTTTATGACTAATTTAATAGACTAATTATAAAAAAAAATTATATAAAACTGTTTAGATTTGTTTTATTTATATATAAAGGGCAACGTGGCGGAATGGTTACGCAGAGGATTGCAAATCCTTGTATCCCGGTTCGATTCCGGGCGTTGCCTCCAATAATAACTAAAAATTTTTTTTATTACTGCTTATAAATGATGGTTCAATATCATTAATATCATAAATATTAGTTTTTTTTTTAAATAATTTTTGAAAAACTTTTGAAATTAATGTTTCTCCATTGCTATTAATCAGCCCCAAACTGAATCCTCTAATAAAGAGCCATTTAGATTTTTCATTTTTGTAATATCCTCTGCCATTTATCATTAATGAGCCAATACCCCATTCATAATTAAAAATATAATCTAAACTTTGTGAGGAAATCGCTACATCAAAATCAATACTTTGAGAAACATATAAACCATTAATAAGATTAAATTTAAAATATATATCTAAATCAATAATATAAATTTTTAAATCACCAAAACCAAATAAATCCTTTTTAAATATTTTTTTTACAATTTTGGATAGATAAAAAATTGTGAAAATTATAAATAAATTATTTTTTTTTTGAATTTTATTAATATAAAAATTTGATGAATTAATTAATTTTTTTTCAGGTATAGTTTGAGAAGTAATTTTTTTTTTGGATTTAATAGACTCAAAATCTTTATTATACATTTTAAGATTTATTTCATTAAATTCATATTTTTCATCAATAGTATAAGTTGATCCAGGGTATAAAATTATAGGCTTTGAAGAATAATTTTGAATTAATTTAATAATATCATCTAATTTGTTGATAGAATCATTCATGTAAAAATTTTCATGATGAGAAAAATAAATAAAACTCGCAAAAGGAATTACTATGCTTGGTTTAAAAGAATTTATTTGTTCTTTAATTTGATTTAATTTATCTGAAGAGGCTTTCTCTCTTTTGTTTTTTTCATTTGGATTACCTATCCATGAAGCATAGCTGAATTGAGTAAAAAGTATATCGCATTTATTAACTAAATTTTGAACTTTGTTTAAGTATTGATTATTTAAAATACAATCATTAGTATTTATGATAATTTTATTATTTACCTCAATAATTGATAATGAGTCTATATTTGGAATTTTAACAATTTTAATTGTGAAATTGCTTAAAATTTTAAATTCTTCTAAATCATTCAATTCAATTACTTCAAATGATTTATTAATTAAAAAATTATAAACTCTTTTATCTTTTGTTTTTTGAAATAAAATTTTTACATTTTTATTAATTTTTTTGATTCTTATTAAATCAGGAATTGAGAAATGGTCAGGATGTTCATGGGAGATCCAAATATGGGTTAGTGATTTTATAATATCATCATTGATATAAGTTGGTGATAACAGTGACCATCCATCATTAAATGCATTACCATCAAACCATGGATCCACAAGTAAATTAATCTCTTTGTAACTTATTATGTAGCTTGCATGGTTAATAAATTTTATACTTGTTTTTATATTCATAAAAATTTATTTTTATATAATTTATATTTTAAATATAATTTTTGTAATATAAAAAATTTACTTTGTACAAATGAAATTAAATAAATCAAAAATAATTAACGTAAAAAATGGAAAAAACCTTAAAATAGTTGAACCTGTAAATATATATGGTGTTATATTTGGAGATAATTGCTTTGTTGGACCATTCACTGAAATACAAAAAAATGTTAAAATAGGTAATAATACTAAAATTCAATCTCATAATTTTATTTGCGAAATGGTTAATATTGGAAAAAACTGTTTTATTTCTCATGGAACAGTTTTCATTAATGATAAATTTTCTGATGGGAATCGTGCCTATGGAAATAAAAATAAATGGAAAAAAACAATTGTTGGAAATGATGTTCTGATAGGAAGTAACTCTACAATTTTACCTGTGAAAATTTGCTCAAATGTAATTATTGGAGCAGGATCAGTGGTTACAAAAAATATTACTACATCAGGTAAATATGTTGGAAACCCAGCAAGAAAAATAAAAGTTAAAAAAAAATAATCTATTAAATATTGTGATTAATTAAAAAATTTTCAAGTTCTTTCCATCGATCTGATATTTTATGAGCAATTAAAGTTTTCTCTTTAGCTTTCATTCCTATTTCTAAAGCAGATTTTCTATTTTTAAGAAAAAAATCTATTTTAGATATAGCTTCATCTGTGTTATTAAAAACTACAACTTCTTGATCAATATCAAATAAATTTTTTAAATTCTTTTTATTCTCAGTTAAAAGACAAATACCGCTACCCGTAGATTCAAAAATTCTCATATTTGCAGCTTCATCTCCCACTTTATCTATGTGATAATTAATTGTAATTAAGCTTTTATTTAATTCGTTGTACATATCAATACCATACAAGTTACCTAGGTTATTTTTATATAACCTATTCAAACTAAATAGATATTTTAAGCACAAGAATAAATTTCTCTTTAAAAAAATATTGTAAATAATATTTTTTAAAAGTCTAAAAAAACCAGGTTTTTTACCAAGCCAAAGTTTAATTTTAAATTTATTATTTATTGAATCGAGAAATATAACTCTATTAAAATGATCTTTATTTGATACTTGTCCTATAAATATTAAATTGTCTCTATTCTTGCTCTCAAGATTTATTGTTTCATCAAAACCATGAGGCAAATATAAACATTTATTAGTAAACTGTTGATAGTAATTAATTGATGAATTTAAACAACTAAATATAATATCTGCATTTTTTGCTACAAATTCTAAATTATGACCAACGCCATCATATACAATAGATTTAATATTTTTTTGTTTTATGAATTCATGAATGTCTAAAAAAGTTTTGATATTTTGGAAAAGCACAACCTCAGGTTTATAAAAATTAATTTGCTCTTCAAGAATTAAGTTTTTATTAAATTTATTTTTTTTTTCTGAAAAAAACTCTTTTAGCCAAAGTGATTGTAATTGATGAGAATTACCTACTACTATTTCCACATCATAAGTCTTAAATGAATTTTTAATTGTATTAGACCATGAATATTTATACTGAAAAAATTTATTTAATAATTCATTATATTTTAAATTATTCAATACGGATAATTTTTTTTGAATAAAGTCACTCGATATATCAATTTCTAAAATATGTAATATTTTTTTTTTTATCACTTTGAGTAAAAGGCTATGATTTTCTTACTAATATAATCAATCTCTTTAAACTTTAACTGTGGATACATGGGTAAAGATAAAATTTTACTTTGATTTGACAAAGCATTTGGGAAATCTTTTTTTTTATAATTAAGATATCTATAAGAATTGAGAAATGGCAATAAATTTGGATAATGTATTTGTGTCTCAATGTTGTTTTTATTTAAATATTTTTTTAATTTATTTCTATTTTCTGCTTTAATTACATATAAATAATAACCATGATCAATTTTCTGTACATTGGGTAATTGAATATTTTTTATATTTTTTAAATTATAATGATAACGTTTAGCAATAACTTTTCTGTTTTTCTTTAATTTATTTAAAATTTTTAATTTTTCATTTAAAACAGCTGCTTGTAAACCATCCATACGACTATTAAATCCTTCAAATTCATGAATATGTTTTCTTAGACCTCCGTGTTGAGCTAACTTTAAAGCTTTTATATATAATTTTTTATTGTTTGTAACTATTGCTCCAGAGTCACCGAAACCACCAAGTATTTTTGATGGATAGAAAGAAAATGAACCAGCTTCACCATGAGTTCCTAAAAATTGTTTATTATATTTTACAAAATGTGATTGTGCACAATCTTCTACTATCCATAAATTATTTTTTTTTGCTAATTTTTTTATATTTATTATGTCCGCAGGTTCTCCATATAAATGTACCAAAACTATCCCAACAGTTTTTCTTGTAATTTTTTTTTCAATATCTTTTGGATCTATATTAAAAGAATTTTTTTTAACATCACAAAAAACTACTTTTCCTCCTGCTTTAGTTATACTGGAGCTTGAAGATATCCAACTATGAGCCGTGGTTATAACTTCATCATTATTTTTTAATCCTAAGGATATCATTGTCAAAATTAATGCATCTGTGCCATTATTGCATGTTAAACAATATTTTGACCTCAGTTTAGATTTAAAATTATTTTCAAATCTAGTTACATATTTTCCTCTAATAAATGCAGAATTATCAATAACTTCCTTAATCGATCTATCAATATTTTTTTTTATAGATAAATATTCTTTATAAAGATTGGAAAATTTTATTTTCATTTTAATTTAATAATTTTATTTAATTTTAAGGATTTATTAATACCTTCTATTACTCTAGTTGTGCTTATAATTTGTTTTATATTTATAAAATTTTTTTCTTTTTTAAGAATTACATTTGAAACTTTTTTATAAAAATCATAATGACCATATCCATAAACATCTCTAGGTTTTGAGGCATATTTATTTTTATTAATTTTTTCTATCTCTTTATTATTAAATTTCCAAGTTGTTAATTTATTACAAGCGAAACCACCAATTTTAACTGAGCCTTTGTCACCTAAAAAAGTTATTGAGCCTTCTAAATCATTGGGTCTAGTTGCTGTTGTTGCCTCGATATACCCAATTGATCCGTTTTTAAATTTCAAATTTGCATTTACAGTATCTTTTGTTTGAATATTTTTAACTATCGATTTTTTTCCAATTGCATAAATGCTGCTAACAGGACCATTTAACCAAGTTAATAAATCTATATGATGACTAGCTTGATTACCAATTACACCTCCATCTAACTTGTTTGTGCCTCTCCATTTAGCCTGATTGTAATATCTTTGATCTCTTGACCATCTAACTATTGATGAACAGCTATGTATTTTTCCTAAATAATTTTTTTTAATAGCATTCATTAATAATTGGACAGGTGGATTAAATCTATTCTGTTTTACAATAAATATATTGTTTTTATTTTTTTTTGAAAATTTAATTATTTCTATCAAATCTTTCTCAAACAAAGAGACAGGTTTCTCAATTATAATATTCTTAACTTTATCAGAAACTTTTTTAAAATGTTTTGGATGATTACCACTCTCAGTTAAGATACTAACCGCATCAAGATATTCATTTTTCATCATGGAGTTAATGCTATTATATGAGTTTATTTTAAGTTTTTTTGATACTTTTTTTGCCTTGCTATAATTTATGTCACACACAGCTTTTAGTAAAAAAAGACTGTTTTTATTTATAGCTGAAATATGTTTATTGAGAATTCTACCACAACCAATTAGACCAATTTTTATAGACATACAATTAAAACTAAATTATGTATATTATAATTTTAAATTCCTCGGTAGCTCAGTTGGTAGAGCAGTTGACTGTTAATCAATTGGTCGCAGGTTCGAGTCCTGCCCGAGGAGCCAAAATTATCCTGTTTTACTAATACCTAAACTTACTGACTGTAAATTTTTACTAAATTTAATTTTTTGGTCATTATTAAGCTCTGAATAAACCTTAACTAAAAAATTATAATTTATATTTACATGTCCTTCTTTAGATCTTTCAACATTAATTAAATATTCAGGAAAGTCCTCATAAAAGTAATTTATAGGAACTTTTAAATAATTAGATAACTGTAGTAATCTAATTGAACTAACTCCATTTGTGCCTTTTTCGTATTTTTGTATTTGTTGAAATGTAACATTAATAGCTTTTGCAACTTTTGTTTGAGTTAAACCTAGTGCTAATCTTCTTAGTTTTAACTTATTACCTAAATGCTTGTTAAAATTATCTTCCATTAAGACCCCTCTTAAAAATTAATATATTAGATTGAACAGATATTTTAAAGATCCTGCAAGGAAAATAATTTTTATTTTTTTTATTAAATCGGAAATTCTGAAAACCTGTCAAGCAGATTAATTATATTACAAATAACATAATATTGGTTAATTTATAATTATTCTAAGAAGTTCTATAAAATTTGGCTTAAAAATAGCTTAGTTCTATCGCTTTTTGGATTGTCAAAGAATTCTTTTGTTTTGGCCTTTTCTACTATCATTCCTTCATCCATAAAAATAACTTCGTCGGCTACTTCTTTTGCAAAACCCATTTCGTGCGTTACAACAATCATTGTCATTCCTGCATTAGCTAAGTTTACCATTGCATCTAATACTTCTTTAATCATCTCTGGGTCTAAAGCAGAGGTTGGTTCATCAAATAACATTATTTTTGGCTGCATGCATAAAGCTCTTGCAATTGCACATCTTTGTTGTTGTCCTCCTGATAATTGACCAGGAAACTTTACAGCTTGATCAGCTATTTGTACTTTTTCTAATTGCTGCATTGCTAATTCCTCTGCATCTTTTTTTGGCATTTTTTTAACCCAAATAGGTGCAAGTGTGCAGTTATCAAGAATAGATAAATGAGGAAATAAATTAAATTGTTGAAAAACCATTCCAACTTCAGCTCTTATAGCCTCGATATTTTTAGTATTTTCATTTAATTCATTTCCATCAACAATTATATTTCCTTGTTGATGTTCTTCTAATCTGTTTATGCATCTAATAAGAGTTGATTTACCAGAACCAGACGGTCCACAAACGACAATTTTTTGTTTTGCTTGAACTTCAAGATTAATATCTTTTAAAACCTGAAAATCTCCAAACCATTTGTTAACATTTTTAATTTCTATTATTGATTCAGACATATTTATCTTTCAGTTTTATATTTAGCTTCTAAATTATAACTATATTTACTCATAGCATAACAAATTATCCAGAATATTATAGCTGCAAATACATATCCCTCCATAGCAAAACCTAGCCATTTAGGGTTTGTTTTTGCTAAAGCTAACATCCCCGCTAACTCAGATAATCCGACAACAAAAATTAAAGGTGTATCTTTAACTAATGCTAAAAATGTATTGCATATCCCAGGTATCACCAACTTAAGTGCTTGAGGAAGTATTACAAATATATGCATTTTCCAATAACCCATGCCAAGCGACTTAGCAGCATCATATTGACCTCTTGGTAAAGCTTGTAAACCACCTCTGATAACCTCTGCACAATATGCTCCTTCAAAAAGTGTTATAGCAATAATAACTCTGACTAATTTATCCATGAAAAAATCTTGAGGTAAAAACATTGGAAACATAACAGATGACATAAATAAGACTGTAATTAAAGGTACGCCTCTCCAAAATTCAATATAACCAACAGATATGTATCTAATGGTTGGTAAATTAGATCGTCTTCCAAGTGCTAAAATCATTCCAAGTGGAAAACAAAATATCAAACAAAAAAATGAAACTATAAATGTTAGTGATAATCCACCCCACGCTCCAGTTTCTACCCATGTTAAGCCAAATGATCCTCCAGATATTAGATAGTAAATAACTAGAAATGCAATCAATGGGTAAATAATTACATAATAAAGTGCTAAATATTTTTTTAAGTTATCTTTAAAGAAATAACCTGCAAAACCTAAACCTATAACAAGTATAAATGCTGAGTTAATTCTCCAATGTAACTCGTTTGGATACATCCCATACATAAATCGCCTTAACCATACTTTAATATAAGTCCAACATGCACCGGTACCTGTGCAAGCATCTTTGGTATCACCTGATATGTTTGCATCTAATATCATCCAACTTAACGCTGGAGGAAAAGCTTTAAAAATACAAAATATAATTAATAAAGTTAATAGAGCATTAAAATTATTATTATTGATATTTTTGTTCAATAAATCGATTGATTTAATTCCTGAATACTCAATTCTTATTAATTGAAGTCCAATTAAGCCCAAAATCAATGGAGAGAAAAAACTAAAATTTTCAGGTAGTGATGATGTAATATTAATTTTTAAAAAAGAATTAAGAAATACATCTGTTAATGAAATAAAAATTAAGACTAAACCAATTGGCAAAAAAGTTTTGTAGTTATTTTCGTCAGCTTTTAAAATATTTTTATAATTCATTACTTCTCTTTAATTTCAATTTTTTTGTTATACCAATTCATTAAAGCTGCTATAGCTAAACTAATAGTTAAATAAGTAAGCATTGTTATCGAAACAATTTCTATTGCTTTACCTGTTTGCATTAATGCTGTGCCAGCAAAAACCAAAACAAGATCAGGATATGCAATAGCTGCAGCTAACGAGGAGTTTTTAGTTAAATTTAAATATTGATTTGTCGTTGGTGGAATAATAATTCTTAGTGCTTGAGGCATTATAACTAATTTTAAAACCTGATTTGGAGTTAACCCTACAGATGCAGCGGCTTCTCTTTGACCTTTGCCAACACCTTGAATTCCCGCTCTTACACACTCTGCAATAAATGTTGAGGTATAAAGAGAAAGAGATAAAACCAGCGCTATTAATTCTGGTGGTAAACTTATTCCTCCTTCAAATATATATGACGTTTTAGCAAGCTTCTTTAAAACGGGCATCTCAAATGAAAGGGAAACATTTCCAAATAAAAAACTTAATAAAGGTAAAGTAATTAATATTGCTGCTGAAATATAAACTAATGGGATTTGCTTTCCTTTGCTCTCTTGAATTTTTTTAGCATAAAATCTTATAAAAATTATTGATATTATTGATGCTAATATTGAGTAAATAAAAATATCTAAATTATTCCATATCATTGATGGAATATAAAAACCTTTAATAGTTAAATACGAAACACCTAATAAAGCATCTGCTTTCTCAGGTAGTGGCAGAACTCTAAGGGCAGCGTAATACCAAAAAAATAATTGCAATAATAAAGGAATATTTCTAAAAAACTCTACATACCAAGCAGCAGTATTTCTTATTAAATAGTTTGGAGATAATCTGGCAACTCCTATAACAACTCCAATAATGGTGCAAAAAATAATACTAATAAATGACACAAGAAGCGTATTTAATAAACCAACTAAATAGGCTCTATAATATGAATAGGATCCATCGTAATCAATTAATGAAAATTGAACATCGAATGAAGACTCTTGGCTTAGAAACCCAAAACCAAAATCAATACCTCTTGTGTCCATATTAATTGAGGCATTTATAGAAAAAAAAGCAAAAACTAGAATTACAAATAATAAAGTAATTAATTGAGGGATAATTTTTTTGATTTTATTATTCATAATAAGACATTAAAAAAAAGGGCTAGAAAAATCTAGCCCTTTTTAAGTTTAATAGATATTATTATCTTGCTGGTGGTACGTATAATATTCCACCTTTTGTCCATAACTCATTTGGACCTCTATCAGGTAGGATACCAGGATCAGCTATGTTTCTTTGGTAGCTTTCTCCATAATTACCAACTTGTTTGATAATTCTCAAACTCCACTCATTATCTAAACCAAAAGCAGCTCCTAATTCACCTTCTGCACCAACAAGTCTTTTAATTGCTGGGTTATCAGATGTTTTCATTGAGTCTGCGTTTGATGATGTAATGCCATATTCTTCTGCTTCGATCATAGCATTTAAAGACCATCTAACAATATCTTCCCATACAGAGTCACCTTGTCTTACAACAGGTCCTAATGGCTCTTTTGAGATTGTTTCTGGTAATACCATGTGATCGTCAGGGTTTTGCATTTTAGTTCTTTGTGCGGCAAGACCTGATTTATCAGTAGTGTATGTATCACATCTTCCAGCATCATATGCTGCAACAACTTCATCAGCTTTTTCAAAAGCTACAGGCTCATAAGAAATTCCTCTTGAATTAAAGAAGTCTCTCATATTAAGCTCAGTTGTTGTACCAATGTTAGTACAAGCAGAAATTCCGTTTTGGAAATCATTTACAGACGTAATTCCTGAATCTTTTCTTACCATGAAACCTTGTCCATCGTAAAAGTTTACACCAACGAATGTTAATCCGATGTCAGCATCTCTAGAAAGTGTCCATGTAGTATTTCTTGAAAGTACATCTATTTCTCCAGATGTTAAGGCTGTGAATCTTTCTTTAGCACTAAGTGGAGTGTATTTAACTTTACTCGCATCACCTAATACTGCAGCAGCTACAGCTCTACAAACATCAACGTCAACACCAGTCCAGTTTCCAGATGCATCTGCGTTTGAAAACCCAGGAAGTCCTTGAGAAACTCCACATCTTACAAAACCTTTACTTTGTGTATTTTTTAATGTTTTTGATTTACCTTTAGATTGATCTCCACCCATGTTATCACAAGCGAAAACGAATAGTAATGAAGCTATTCCAGCTAAGGTAAATAATTGTTTAATGTATTTATACATTTTACCTCTTTTATTTATTTGTTAACAAATTGTTCAAAATAAATTTGAACTCAACGACTATCTATAATTATTTCATTTTCTTCAAGAAATTAAATGAACACCACATGTAGGAACTTATATAAAAATAAATACTACATATTGATAAAATCAATTAATATTTATGTATAAAATCCATGATAAGAAGTAATTATAAATGGCAATTAAATATTTAAAAAAAGCAAAAAAAACTGCCTCTACAGATGACATCAAAACTAGACAAATAGTTCAAGAACTTCTTTCAGATTTAGAAAAAACTAGAGAGGAAGGATGTAAAGAACTTACTAAAAAATTTGATAAATATTATGGTGATATAATTGTTACAAAAGAAAAAATTGAAGATATTAAAAAAAAATTAGATCAAAAAACTAAGGATGACATTAAATTTTCATATGATCGTGTTAGGAAATTTGCAGAAGCGCAATTAAAAAATTATGGACAAGATTTTGAAATAGAACTTTCTAAAGGTTTGTTTGCTGGACAAAAGTTAATACCAGTAAACACAGCAGGTTGTTATATTCCGGGAGGAAGATATGCTCACATAGCCTCTGCTGTAATGAGTGTAACTACCGCAAAAGTTGCTGGAGTAAAAAATATAATTGCTTGCAGTCCTCCAAAAAAAAACATTGGTGCTCACCCAGCAATAATTTATACGGCTGATCTTTGTGGTGCAGATGTAATATTAAATTTGGGAGGTGTACCTGCAATTGCAGCAATGACTTACGGTATGTTTAATAATAGTCCTGCAGATATATTGGTTGGACCAGGAAATCAATTTGTGGCTGAAGCTAAAAGAATTTTATATGGAAAAGTAGGAATTGATTTATTTGCTGGACCTACCGAAATAGCAGTAATAGCCGACGAAAGTGCAGACTCAGAAATTGTAGCATTTGACTTGGTTGGTCAAGCTGAACATGGTTACAACTCACCAGCTTGGTTATTTACAACGAGTGAAAATTTAGCCAATGAAGTAATTGCATTAATGCCAAAATTGATTGCAGATCTACCAGAAATTCCAAGAATTAGTTCTGAAGCTGCATGGAGGGATTATGGTGAAGTAATATTGTGTGATAACAATGAAGAATTAGTATCTATTAGCGATGAATATGCTCCAGAACATTTGGAGGTTCAAACAAGAAAAGATGATTGGTTTCATAAAAAACTTAAAAATTATGGATCATTATTTATAGGCGAGGAAACTACTGTTGCTTATGGAGATAAATGTTCTGGCACCAATCATATTTTACCAACTAAAGGAGCAGGTAAATATACAGGTGGTTTATTTGTTGGTAAATTTATTAAAACATTAAGTTTTCAAAGAATGACTAAAGAGTCTACAAAAGAGGTTGGAGCTGCTGCAGCTAGAATTTCAAGATATGAAGGAATGGAGGCTCACGCAAGAACTGGAGATGTGAGGTTAAGAAAATATGGATACTCTAATTAATTATTATAAAAATTTTTTTTTAATAATATTCTTGATTTTTATACCTAATAAATCATTTTCCAGTTGTGATGATAGTTTGGGTGATGGAGTAGATTACTCTAATTGCCAATTTTCAGACAGTCAAAATTTAACTGGGAGTTTTCTACCTAATTCAAATCTATCATTCTCTGGTTTTATTAAGGTTAATTTTGATAAAAGTATTATGATGAATGCTTATTTGTCTTTTGGAAACTTTTCTGAATCCTCTTTTGTTAGAGCAAATTTATATGAAGCTAACCTAGAAGGTGCTAATTTTGAAAAATCAAATTTTACTAGTGCAAATTTAACTAGAGTAAATTTTTCAGGTTCTTCCTTAATTGAGACAGATTTTACTAATAGCAATCTTTTTGAGGCTAATTTTACAGGAGCAAATATATTAAATGCTTCATTTGAAGGAGCCAATCTTAATAATGCAATATGGATAGATGGTCAAAAATGTAAATTAGGCTCTATAGGTATATGTATAAAGAAATAAAATGGCGCGCCCTGGAGGATTCGAACCTCCGACCCTCGGTTTAGAAAACCGATGCTCTATCCAGCTGAGCTAAGGGCGCAATTAGAAACCTTATAATACAAATTAATTTTTAAAAAAGATTTTTTTTAAAACAATTAGTAATGTTAATAATTCAATACGACCTAAAATCATGAAAATAATCAAGAAATACTTAGTTATTAGAGATAAATCAAAAAAAGTAAAATCTCCCATTCCATAAATATTAGAAGTAGTAGTATTCATCAGTGTTAAAATAGATAGTTTAAATGAATAGACAAAATCAATACCCATAAATGTAAACACGCATCCTAAAAATAAAAAAGATAATATAAAAAAAATTAGTGTAATAAATATTTTATTTATCTCTTTGGTATCGTAAAAATAATCAGAAAATCTTAGTTTTATTATATTAACTTCTTTTGGTTTAGCATGCGATATAAGTTCATTTATAGAAAACTTAAATAAAGTATAAAGTTTTAAAAATCTTAAACCTGAGCTGGATGAAAATAAAGATCCACCAATTATAACTAAAATTAAAAATAAAAATGAATTATTAGAATTAAATGAAGTTTTAGAAATTCCTATATTAGAAATACTGCTTGTGATTGAAAAAAGTAAATCAGTAAAGTTTTTATTAAAATCAGTGAATAAAGTAAAGAATGCAATTACTGTCAATAAATATGAAAATAAATATATATCTTCCTGAAAAAAATTTATTTTTTTATTTTTCAAAAAAATGAAATTATAAACTAAAAAAAGACTAAAAAATGATAATAACATAGATAAGGACAAAGCAATTTCTTTTAATTTATTTGTTAGGATGCTATCTAGATTATTAGTGGGCAAAAAACCACCAGATGAGATTATTGTAAAGGCCAAATTAAATGCGTCCAAATATCTAAATCCTGAAAATTTTAGAATTAAGAAGATTATTATTGTTAAAGAAAAATATAAAATCAATATTTTTATTAATTGTTTTAAGATTTCAGAATTATTGAAAAAAAATAAATCTGTGAATGTTTTTTTAAGGTTTATATCAAAAATTTCAATTAATATGACTATACTAAATAAAAAATATAAACCACCAATCCATTGAGATGTTGATCTCCATAAAATTAAGCTTTGATCAATTTGCATAATATTATCAAATATTGAAAAACCTGTTGAGGTAAATCCTGAGATAGATTCAAAATAGGAATTAATTAAACTAATATCGTAAATACTAAAATAATATGGTGCTGATATTAATAATGGTAATAATAAATACCCTAATGCTATAATTATAATTTTTTCATATATAGTGATTTTTTTATTATCTTTTTTCTTTGTTAAAAAAGCTACACCAATTAATAAGGATGGGATTAGAGCAAAATAATAACTTTGAATATTTAGAAAATGATTAAAATAATTTGAATAAATTATATTAATGAATGCAAATAAGGAAATTACAAGTGAAAAAATACCTATAAATGTACAACTAAACTTACTCATTAAATATTTTAAAAAGAGCTTATTCTAAAAATATTTTCCACAACTGACAATTGATCTCTTTTAGCTAAAAAAACAACTGTGTCTTTTTCCTTAAATATAAAGTCTGATGTTGGGATAATAACATCTTCATCTCTTAAAATAGCTCCAATTCGAATTTCTTCTGGAAGGTTTGAATTTTTCAAATCTTTATTTATAAGTTCTGAGGTTTCAATTATTTCAGCCTCAATAATTTCATATTCACCATTTAATAATGAATATGCTGTTTCGATAGTTCCCTTATGAACATGTTTCAAAATACTTGAAACTGTATTCATTCTTGGATCAATTAGATCATCGATTTTTAGAGATGACTGCAATAATGAATAGTTAGGTTTGTTAATTAAAGCCATTGTTCTTTTATCTTTAGAAAATTTCTCGACTAAAACACTAACCATTAGATTGTCTTCATCATCATTTGTGAGAGCCAATACAGTTTCTATTTCTTCAAGATTTGCCTCCTCTAGTACATCCTCATCTAAACCGTTACCATTTATAATTATTGAATTATTTAATTCATTTGCAATAAATTCAGCTCTTTCTTTACTTTTTTCAATAATTTTTATTCTTGCAGATTCAAATGATTGCTCAATATTTTTTGCTAAATTAAAACCTATATTTCCACCACCAATTATTAAAATTTTATTTGAGATTTTTTCTGCGTGACCAAAAGCTAATAAGGTTTTTTGCATATGTGTAGAATTTATTACCACATAAGCTTTGTCATCTTTAAGCAAAATATCATTTTTTTTTAAAATTAAGAATTTTTCATTTCTTATTACACCTAAAATATTTGCTTCTAAATCTGGAAATTTTACGGTTAGTTTGCCCAAAGGGGTATTAATAATTTTACAGTTCTCATCAACAAGAATTTCCAAAAGTCTAATTTTATTGTCAGCAAAATTGACATTATCTAATGCACCAGGAGCTTCGAGCTTTCGTTGTATAGATTTTGCAATTTCTATCTCTGGTGAAATAATTACATCTATAGGTAAATTTTCTTTATTATAAATTCGCGAGAACTTTGGATCTAAATAATCTTTTGAACGAATTCTTGCAATTTTTTTTTGTATATTAAATACAGAGTAAGCAATTTGACATATCATCATATTGATTTCGTCATTTTTTGTAACAGCAATTATCATGTCAGCTTCTGAAGCATTTGCTTTTTCTAATATTGATGGATATGTTGCTTTACCAACTATACCTTTAATATCAAGAGACTCATTAATTTTTTGTATATCTTCAGACGACTGATCAATAATAGTTATGGAATGATTTTGCTCAGCAAGTAATTTTGCAATTGTGCCGCCCACTCTGCCTGCTCCACAAATAATTATATTCATTTAATTAAGGCCTTTTACACCTAATAGTTTTAACTTTCTATACAAAGCAGACCTTTCCATGCCTACAAATCTAGAAGTTTTAGTTATATTACCACCAAATTTTTTTAATTGTGTCGTTAAGTATTCTTTTTCAAAATTTACTCTAGCTTCTTTTAAGGGTACCGATAAAGTGTCATTAACATCGAAAACATCATTTTCTCGTTGCTTAATAGACTCTTTTATAATATTTAAAATTTTATCACTACTATTTCCTGGAGATAAAATAGCTATTCTTTCTATCAAATTTCTTAATTCTCTAATATTACCTGGCCAATTATAATTATTAAGATAATTAATATAAGTATTTAATTCTAACTTTTTAATATTATAAGCATCAGAAATAATTTTTGAAAAATACTCGATGAGCAAAGGAATGTCTTCAATTTTTTTACTTAAGGGTTCTACTTTAACCTGTATAACATTCAATCTGTGAAAAAGGTCCTCTCTAAAATTTCCTAAATGGATTTCTTCTCTTATATCTTTAATTGTCGAACAAATTATTCTTACATTAACATTTACATCATGATTTCCATTAGTTCGTCTAAATTTTTGATCTGTCAATACTCGTAAAATTTTAGATTGTGTTTCTAAAGGTATTTCTGATACTTGATCAATCAATAGTGTACCACCAGTAGCTTTTTCTAAGGCACCGTAAGATATTGTTCCATCATCTCTCTCTTCCCCAAATAACTCAACCTCATATTTCTCTACATCCAACAGTGCAGCATTTATGATTATAAAAGGATTGGTAGATCTCTTGGATTGATTATGTATTTTTCTAGCAATTAGCTCTTTACCGCTGCCAGTGGGTCCATATATCAAAACTCGACTTTCCGTGTTTGACAATCTGTTGATTTGATCTTTGATTATTTCTATATTATCACTTTTTCCAATAAGCTCAAATGATTGAAATAAACGTGATTGAAGATTTTTATTTTCATTTTTTAATCTAAAATTTTCTACAGCTCTATTAACAAAATTGATTAGTCTATCTTTATCAAATGGTTTTTCAATAAACTCAAAAGCACCTGACTGTAGAGATTTGATTGCCATTTCAATATTTGCATGTCCAGAAATGATTATGACAGGTATATCTGGATTTATTTTCTTGATATGGGATAATAGTTCGATACCATCATTATCGCCTTTATCTAATTTAACATCAATAATTGCTACGTCAGGTAATTTTTTATCTATCTCTGTAAGTGCTTGATTATAATTTGCAGCAATTCTTGTCTTAAATCCAGAGTCTTCAATTATATCCTTTAAGATATGTCTGATATCAGGATTATCATCAATAATTAATATTTCAGCTTTCATTTATTAAAAGGTAAATTTATTTCTACAATTGCACCATTCTTTTGATTTTTAAAATAAATAGATCCGTTATGATCATTAATAATTTTACTAACTATTGATAAACCAAGACCTGAACCATTGTTTTTAGTTGTATAGTATGGTTTTGCAATATTTTTAATTTTATCATCACTAAATCCGGTTCCATTATCATTAATAGTAACTTTTATATAGTCACTATTTGTTTTAATTACTATGTGAATTATTTTATCAAAATTGGTGTTTTTTAAGCCTTTTTCTTGGATACTTTCTATGGAGTTTTTAATAATATTTAAAAAAACACGATTTATTTGATCACCATCACAATTAAGTTCAACAATTTCTTTATTTTTGAAAAGTGAAATTTTAATATTATTATCTAACTCTTTTAATAGCATTATGTTGCTATTTAAAATTTGAATTAAATTATTTTTTTGAAAGATAGGTTTCGGCATTCTTGCAAAATCAGAAAATTCATTAACAAGACTTTCAATTTGTTTAATTTGTTTAATTATAGTTTTTAAGTGATTTTCAAATTGATTTTTTTCATCAATGTTATCAAAATTATGATACTTACTTTTTAGTCTATCAATAGTTAATTGGATTGGTGTTAATGGATTTTTAATTTCATGAGCAAGCTTACGAGCAACATCTTCCCATGCTTCATATCTTTCAGACAAAAGTAGCTTATCTTGTTGCATCTTAAGTCTATCAATCATTAAATTGAAATTTTTATTTAATATCTCAAGTTCTTTATCAGTTTTTATTTCAGGAACTTTAGTATCAAGATTACCTTTTCCAATATCTGTTGATGCAAGAATTAAGTTATTAATAGATCTAAAAAACCTTGATGAAAATCTAATCGCAATAGTTATAGATAAAAATAATAACAATGTAACAATGAGTATATATATGAAAACAAAAGATACTTGAATGCCAAGTCTTTTATCTTCAACCGTGTAATAAAAGTTTATTGCTTCTTCGGACTCTGTTAAAAAATTTGAAATCTCAGGATCTAAAAATTTAACTATATATAAGTAAATATTATTAAATTCGTTTAATTTCAAAATTGCAGAAGATTTATTTTCAAAAGCATTAATAATTTTTAAAGGTCTGATTTCATTTAAAACCATACTAAGCGCTTTTTGTTCAGGAGGTATAAAATTTTGATTTTCTGGCGAAGATAAAAGCTGGTTACCATTTATATCAATAAGATGTATTTCGTCTATATTTCTAACAATTCTTTGTGTTTGTAAAATTTCAAAAAATTTTTTTGGGTTATCATAATAGAAATTAACATATTTATTGAGATCAAAGCCAATTAATACAATGTCTGTATCAATCTTATTCCTAACCTCCTCAACATATTTTTTTGCTAACTCATACGAATTATTAACAGCGGTAGTTATTTTTTTATCGAAATACTTTTCAAGCGCAAAAGAAAACAAAAAAAGTGAAAAAATAGAAATCAGTACTGATGGTATTAAAGTAAATAAAGAGAAAAAGGTAATGTATCTTTTATTTGCTACAGAACCCTTTATATTCATTTCGTTTTTGAGTGAATTCTTGATTTCAAAAAATATTAAAACAAAAAAAATTATTAACAGCCCTATATTACATATAAGAAGTATTTGAAGACTAGTTTCATTTAATTCAATAAAACTTCTATCTATAAAGGTCAAAAAAGTTAAAAAACCTATTGATAGAGTAAATATAAAAATTAATGTTATAATTATATTTTTTTTAATAAAATTGAGCATTGCATATACATAGAATGAAAAATTGTTTTATAATACTCGCTGCAGGTAAAAGTGAAAGATTTAATTCATCAATACCTAAACCGTACATTAAATATAAGGGAAAACCTATAATTTTACACTCCATAGATAAAGCAGTTAAATCAAAGCTATTTGATAAAATAATTTTAGTAGTAAACAAAAATCATAAAAAATATCTAAATAATAATATCACAAAGAATATAAAAGTTATTAATGGTGGTTTATCCAGATCTGAGTCTTCTTATAAAGCAATTCAGTATATTAAGAAAAGTAAAATTAAAAATGTTTTTATACATGATGCAGCAAGACCTAATTTCTCAATAAAATTGATAAACAAAATTCTTGTAAATCTAAAAAAAAATGATTGTGTGGTTCCAGCTTTAAAATCTATTGACTCTGTTAAAATTAAAAAAAATAAAAAATTGTATAATCTTAATAGAAAAAGTATTTTTTTAACTCAAACACCACAAGCATTTAAATTACAAACTTTATTATCTTTAAAAAAGAATATTTCAGAAACTATTACCGATGATTCATCATTGTTTATTTTAAGTAATAAGAAAATTAAATTAATTAATGGTGAGAAAGATAATTATAAAATTACAACTTCAAAAGACATAAAAGAAAATTTATCAATATATTATGGACTGGGTTTTGACATACATAGATTAAAAAAAGGTAGAAAATTATTTTTAGGAGGTGTTAATATACCTTTCCACTCAGGTTTAGATGGACATTCTGATGGTGATGTAATATTACATTCAATAATTGATGGTCTTCTAGGAGCATGCAGACTTAAAGATATAGGACATTATTTTTCAGATAAGAAAAAAAAATTTAAAAATATAAAATCTAGTTTAATGTTAAATCAAATAATAAAGAAAATTAATTCAAAAGGTTTTCATATAAATAATATTGATATAAACTTAATAGCTGAAAATCCCAAAGTTAATAAGATAAGATTTCAAATTTTAAAAAATATATCTAAGTTATGTAATATTTCGCTAGATAAAATTAATTTGAAGGGTAAGACTACTGAGAAATTAGGTTTAATTGGTAAAGAAAAAGCAATAGCATGCGAGGTTATTGTTTCTGTTAAATGCTATGATTGATAAATTTAATTTTTTATTAGTTACACTATTTGGAATTGGTAAGTTGCCAAAAATCCCAGGAAGTTACGCTTCTTTAGCTACAATAATATTTCTATACCTGCTATTTCATTTAATTAATATATCAGTAGATATTTTTTTGTTTATATTAATTTTTTTATTTATTATTTCAATATTTTCAATCAATAGTTTTGTTAAAGATTCTGATAATAAAGATCCTAAAGAAATAGTTATTGATGAGTTTATTGGTCAGTCTATTCCTATATCTCTTTATGAATTAGCGCATCAAGAAATAAATAGTAAAGTAGAGGTAATAACTTTTTATTTTATAATGTTTATTCTTTTTCGAATATTCGATATTACTAAGCCATATCCGGCAAATTATTATGACAAAAATATTAAAAATGGCTTTGGTGTTATAATGGATGATGTTGTTGCTGGATTATATGTTGTTGCTATAATGATTTTATTTATGGTAGGAAAGTCTACCTTTTTTTAATGAAAATTGAAGCAAAAAAAATTTTTAAAAAATTACTTAAAAAAAATCTTTCAATTTCATTTGCTGAATCATGCACAGGAGGTCTTTTATCTAGCTCAATTACATCTATTGACGGTTCATCAAAAGTTTTTAAAATGGGATTAATTACTTACTCAAACAAAGCAAAAATTAATATTTTAAAGGTTAAAAAAGAAATAATAAATAAACATGGTGCTGTAAGTTCAGAATGCTGTATGTCAATGGTAAATAATTTATCCAAAATATCAAAAAGCAATATTAATGTGTCAATTACGGGAATTGCAGGACCTAGTGGTGGCACTAAAGAAAAACCTATTGGTCTTGTTTACATAGGAGTTAAAAAAAGAAATAAAATAATAATTACAAAAAATATTTTCAAGAATAAAAAAAGAATTTCAATTCAAAAAGCTACAGTTAAAAAAACTTTTAAAATACTTAGTCAAATAATTTAGTCTATAATTTTTCTGCTCTCTTTTGAAAAGCATCTGCAATCTTATCTAAACCATACTGAAAAGAACCTTCCATGATTATATTTAAAAATTTATTTTTAATTTCAAAATCAACATCAAAATAAACTTCAGTTAAATTATCTTTTTCCACAAATTTCCAATTATTTTGAAGATAATTTAATGGCCCCTCAACATTGGTTACATTAATAGTATCATCATCTTTATTATATCTGACATCACTTTTATATGTGTCTTTAAAAGGGCCTTTTCCGATTGTTAAATCAGCTATAATTAATATCATGTTACCACTTTGTTTTTTTTCATAAACTTTAGAGTCTAAGCAAAATGGAATAAATTCTCGATATTTATCAATATCTAATACAAATTCTATTAGTTTATCTTTCTTTTTGCTTATTAATCTAGTTACAGAAGCTTTTGGCATTAATTAATATTAATTTTAATATTCTTAAGTTTGGCAAAATCTTCATCAGCATGATACGAAGATCTTGTTAGAGGTGATGATGACACCATTAAAAAACCTTTTTCTTTTGCAATTATTTTTAGTTCTTTAAATTCACTAGGATTGTAATATCTATTAAGTGGAAAATGTTTTTTTGATGGTTGAAGATATTGTCCTATGGTTAAGAAATCTACATCGGATTCTCTTAAATCATCCATGACTTGAATAATTTCTTTTTTTGTTTCACCAAATCCAACCATTAAACCAGATTTGGTAAAAACTTTTTTATTGTATTTTTTTGCATTATATAAAAGTTGAAGCGAACCATGGTAACGAGCGCCTGGCCTTATTTCACGGTAAAAATTTGAAACCGTTTCTATATTATGATTAAAAACATCTGGATCAGCATCTAATACTTTCTTGTATGAATTATTTTTTCTAAGAAAATCAGGTGTTAAAACTTCAATAGTGGTATTGGGGTTTTTTTTTCTTGTTGTAATTATTACGTCATAAAAATGGTTTGATCCACCATCAGGAAGATCATCTCTATTTACAGATGTAATTACCACATGTTTAAGATTTAGTTTGTATACAGCATTTGCAATTTTTATTGATTCAAATTGATCAAGTTTTTCAGGTTTTCCTGTTCTAACATCACAAAAAGCGCACGCGCGAGTACAAGTGTTCCCCATAATCATGAATGTTGCATGTCTCTTACTCCAGCACTCCGTTATATTGGGACAGTTAGCCTCTTGGCAAACAGTAACTAAATTATCTTTATTTACAATACTTTTGGTTAAAAAGAATTCCTTACTATTTAAGATTCTTGATTTAATCCAAGATGGTTTTTTTTTAATAGGATTTGCTGGTTTTTTAATTTTTTCTGGATGTCTAATTGTCATTGTTGGTAATTATATAAACTTTTTCGTTTTCTTTTCCAAATAAAAATTTCTCCCTAATTAATATTTCAATAAAATCTTTATCTAATTTTTCAGATAAAAGTATATTTTTATTTTCTAATTCAGTTATTTTTTCAATATATTTTTTTTCTTTGATATTTAAATTTTTTAATTCTTCCTTTTTTTTGATGTATGAAAATAATCCTCTTTTACCATCTAGCAGATTAAAAAAGAAATATAATATTAAAAATACGCAAATAATTAGAAAATATTTTTTTCTAAATTTAAAAATCATTTATAATAATGCCATATTAGATTTTTTGTTTAACTTTTCTTCTATTCTTAACAATTGGTTGTATTTAGAAACTCTTTCAGATCTAGCTAGCGATCCTGTCTTAATTTGATTAGAATTTGTTCCAACAGCAAGGTCAGATATGAATGTATCCTCGCTATCTCCAGATCTATGGGAAATAATTGTACTAAATCCAATTTTTTGTGCAAATTTAATTACTTCAAGTGTCTCTGTCACAGTTCCAATTTGATTTAATTTTATTAAAATTGAATTTGAAGAGCTGTTCAAAAATCCTTTTTTAAGTCTTGATAAATTTGTAACGTAGAGGTCATCACCAACAATTTGAGTTGTGCCTAGTGACTTAGTAAGTTTTGACCATCCTAACCAATCATTTTCAGCAAATGGATCTTCGATAGATTTAATTTTATATTTTTTTACTATTTTTTTATAAGATAAAATATTTTTCTCTACATTCTCATATTTTTTTGAATGAATTGAATACTTATTACCTTTAAACAATTCGTTTGCAGCAACATCCAAACAGATAGAGACATCCCTTCCATTCTTAAAACCTGATTTACTTATTGCTTTTACTATAAGATCTAATGCATCTGTGTTACTTTCAATCATAGGAGCGAAACCTCCTTCATCACCAACGGAAGTAGATAAATTGGCATCTTTAATTAATTTTCTCAGATTGTTAATTATAATAAAACAAATTCGCATAGCCTCGGTAAAATTTTTTGCTTTATCAGGTCTAATCATGAACTCTTGTATTCTTAGACCATTATTAGCATGAGCACCTCCATTAATTATATTCATCAAAGGATAAGGTAGTAAAAAATTTTTTTTAACAAAAAAACACTTATATAAAGGTACTTTTTTTATTTTAGCTGATAGTTTTTTAACTGCAATTGAGACTGATAAAATAGCATTGGCTCCTAGTTTGGATTTTTGTTCAGTTCCATCAAGATCTATTAATAATTTATCAATTGCTTCTTGATTATGAGGATTACGATTAATTAATAACTTTGATATTTTTGTGTTAACTGTATTTACTGCACTTAAAACACTTTTTCCTAAATATTTTTTGTTATTTTTGTCTCTTTTTTCGTATGCTTCAAATGAGCCAGTAGAAGCACCAGAAGGACAAATTGCAGATGCGCTTACATTATTTGTAAATACCTCAGTTTCAATTGTTGGATTACCTCTGCTATCAAAAACTTGTCTAGCTTTGATTTTTTTTATTTTGCTCATTGAATAAATAAAGCAATTAAATTTATGATATCAATTAATAGTTCCATAATTATTTTTTTACTAGACTGTCTATATTAACTATCTGAGCTAAAAGTCTTTCTAAATTATTTAATGCTACCATGTTTGGACCATCTGATGGTGCATTATCAGGGTCTTGATGTGTTTCAATAAAAATACCAGCAACACCAACAGCAACAGCTGCTCTTGATAAATGTTCTACAAATTCTCTTTGTCCACCACTTTTTTCACCTAACCCTCCAGGTTGTTGTACAGAATGAGTTGCATCAAAAATTACAGGATAACCATTCTTTGCCATTATTGGCAATGATCTCATATCAGAAACTAAAGTATTATATCCAAAACTTGCACCACGTTCAGTTACCAAAATATTATCATTTCCTGCATCTGATATTTTTTTTGTTACATTAACCATGTCCCATGGTGCTAAAAATTGCCCTTTTTTCACGTTAATAATTTTTTTAGTCTTTGCCGCTGCAATTAATAAATCAGTTTGACGACATAAAAAAGCTGGTATCTGAAGTATGTCAACATGATTTGAAACAACTGAGCATTGTTCTTCATTATGAATATCAGTCAATACAGGAATCCTTAATTCTTTTTTTATTTTATCAAATACTGGTAAAGATTTTTCTAAGCCTGCCCCTCTTTTGCTTTTTAAGCTAGTTCTATTAGCTTTATCAAATGATGTTTTGTAAACAAAACCAATATTCAAGTTTTTTGCAATATCTTTAATTGAGCCAGCCATATCCATAGCATGCTGCTCTGATTCTAGCTGGCATGGGCCTGCTATTAGGAATATTTTTTTATTATTAGATATTTCTATACCATTACAATTTACAATTTTATCTTTCATCTATATTTTTTTGCAGCCTTGATAAATGAAGAGAATAAAGGATGAGGATTCAAAGGTCTAGATTTAAATTCAGGATGATACTGAACACCAACGAACCACGGATGATTTTTTAGCTCAATGATTTCAGGTAATTTATTATCAGGGGATATTCCTGTAAAATACATACCTTTTTTCTCAAATTTATCCTTTAGCGCCATATTTACTTCGTATCTATGCCTATGTCTTTCAAAAATTCTTTTAGATTTATAAATTCTATTTATCAACGAATTATGTCTTAAATTAGCTGGGTAAGAGCCTAGTCGCATTGTACCACCTAAATTTTTATTACTTCCTTTAATAACTTTACCATCTTTATCCCACTCATCTAATAAACCAACTACAGGATATGATTTAATATCTAATTCACTTGATCCAGCATTTTTAATATTTAATACATTTCTAGCATATTCAATAACAGCCATTTGCATTCCAAAGCATATACCTAAAAATGGAATTTTATTTATTCTTGCAAATCTAATTGCTGAGATTTTTCCCTCTGTGCCCCTCTTACCAAATCCCCCTGGAATCAAAATTCCAGAAACATTAGTTAAAGTTTTTTTAATTTTATTAAATGCTACTTTATCAGACTCAATCCTTATTAGATTTACTTTGATATTGTTGCTTAACCCTCCGTGTATTAACGCTTCATCTAATGATTTGTATGCATCCTTCAAGTTTACATATTTTCCAATTATAGCAATATTTACTGATTTTTTTGACCCAAGCACAATTTTAGTAATTTTTTTCCATGGTGCTAAATTAATTTTTTTTCTTGGCTTTTTTTTAAAAAATTTTAATACCTGTTTATCTAATTTTTCGTTATAAAAGCTCATCGGCGCTTCATAAATAGTTCTTACGTCTACAGTCTCTATTACATTTTCAATATCTACATTGCAGAACAGGGATATTTTTTTTCTTTGATCTATTGGTATAGATTTTTGTGATCTACAAATTACTATATCGGGTTGAATTCCAAGACTTCTTAATTCTTTAACTGAATGTTGAGTTGGTTTGGTTTTAATTTCATCTGAAGACTTTAAGTAAGGAACTAGAGTAAGATGTATAAAAAGACAATTTTTTTTTCCATATTGGTTTGAAAATTGTCTAATAGCTTCTAAAAAAGGTAAGCTTTCAATATCTCCAACAGTTCCTCCAATTTCACAAATTACGAAATCTTCATTTGTTATATCGCCACTAATAAATTCTTTTATTCTTTCTGTTACATGCGGGATAACTTGAACTGTTTTACCTAAGTAAAGACCTTTACGTTCCTTTTTAATAATATCACTATATATTCTACCAGTAGTTATATTGTCAGATTTTTTTGATGATATATTAGTAAATCTCTCATAATGACCTAAATCTAAATCAGTTTCTGCTCCATCATCTGTTACAAATACTTCTCCATGTTGAAAAGGACTCATGGTTCCTGGATCTACATTTAAATATGGATCCATTTTTCTCAATCTTACTTTGTAACCTTGTGACTTAAGTAAGAACGCTAGTGATGCTGAAGACAACCCTTTACCAAGAGAAGATACCACGCCGCCAGTGACAAAAATATATCGCGCCATGGAATTATGTTATACTTATAAATTAATATAATTAAAAGAATTAATTATTATTTTCTGGAATTTTTGGTGTGTCGTCTTCAGAATCTTCGATTTTATCTATAATAGAAGTGCCAGGAGTTAAATCACCTCTAGAAATCATCGTTAAAGAAAGACTACAGATAATAAATAAAGCAGCAATTAGACCTGTTGCTTTTGTAAGAAAATTGCCTGCTGATCTTGAAAACATGAAACTATCTTGAGATATTCCAATACCTAAAGCCCCTCCTTCAGATTTTTGTATTAAAACCAATATGACAAGGATTACAGCAAGTACTATATTTACGACAAGTAAAATATTTTCCATGGGAATTAATTATATGTTTTTTTTATTATATCAATAAATTTATTCACTTTAAGAGAAGCAGAACCAATTAAAAAGCCATCTATATTATCAATTTTTTTTAACATTTTAATATTATTTGAATTTACAGAGCCACCATAAAGAATAATTGGTTTTCTTATTTTGTATTTAGAGTTAAGTAATTTTTTAATAAAAGATATATATTTAATTAAGTTACTTTCATTTAAAACTTTTCCAGTACCAATTGACCAAACTGGCTCATATGCAAACAAAATATTATTTTTATTTTTAACATTTTTTAATCCTAACGAAATCTGTTTACTGATAACTCTATTCGTGTAGTTATTTTTTTTTTCTATCAAAGTTTCTCCAAAGCAGAAAATAACTTTTAAGTTATTGCTTAATGAATTTATAATTTTCTTATTAATCATTTTGTCACTATCTCCATGAAATCTTGACTCCGAATGTCCTAAAATAATATAACTACATCCAGCAGCTTTTATCATTTTAGAACTAAGTTGACCTGTGTAAGGGCCGTAATGATCTTTGTAAAAGCAGTTTTGCGCTCCCAATTTTATTTTAGATTTTTTAAAAATATTAATGAAAGATCCAATTAATGTATAAGGAAGACAATATATTATATTTGATTTAAATAATTTATCTTTTGCAAATTTTATAATTTTTTTATGCAAATTTACTGACTTATTTGTTCCATTCATTTTCCAATTAGCAACAAAATACTTGTTTTTATTTGTCATACGATAGAATTTAATTTATAGGTTTATCTTTTATAATCAATAAATTAAAGAATTATTTATGTTAGGTAATATTAGAAATTTTTCCAAAACTATATGGGCTAAAATCATAATGGGTTTTATAATTATTGCTTTTGCAACATGGGGAATGGGTGGAATGTTTAGCGCTGGCAATAGTAACAATATTGCTAAAATTAATAAATCAAATATTTCCATTGATGATCTGCTCAATTATTTAAGAGATGTTAACGTTAGTGAGGATTTAATTCGAAAAAACTTAGATAAAAATATATTAGAACAAATTCTTTCACAACTAATTTCACAGAAAATTTTAGAAAGTGAAATGAAGAAAAACAATATTATCATTTCTGATAAGATACTTTATGAAAAAATAAAAAAAGATGAAAGATTTTTTGATGATAATAATAATTTTTCCAGAACTGAATATGAAAAATATATGCTCTTTAATAATACTAATGCTGTTGATTTTGAACAGGCATTTAAAGCCAGAGAAAAAATAAAACTTTTATTTGAATATATAAGCGGCGGAACGTTATCACCATATTTTTTAACCAATAATGTTTTTACAAATCAAATGAAAGAAATTGATATAGAATATATAAATTTAAATAATATCTATAATGAAAAAATTAAAATAAATGATAAAGATATAAATGATTATTTAAATAAAAACATAGCATTATTTCAACAAAAAATTATTGATTACAAATATATCCGAATTACACCCGGTGATCTAACGGGCAATGATGAATATAATAAAGAATTTTTTGATAAAATTGATGAAATTGAAAATAAAATTTCTGAAGGTGCAGATTTTAATAGTTTATCTAATGAATTAAATTTACCTGCAAAAATAAAAAAAGAATTTAATATACAAGATAATGAGAGTCAAAATTCTGAATTTTATTATGACATTTTTAATGATGAAGATCTAAATATAACAAAACTTATAGAAAAAGATGATTTATTTGTTTTGTACATAATTGAAAAAATAAATAAGAGAGATCCAAATATAAAATCTAAGAAAACAAGAGATTCAATTGTATTTTTTATAAAACAAGAATTTAGGGTTAATTATAATAAGAATTTGATTAACAAAATAACTAATAACAGTTTCAATGAAAGCGAATTTTATAAAGTTGTCGATAATAATAAAGATAGAATTTTAATTAAAAAAATTAAATCTAAAAATGATTATTCTATTTTTGATCAAAATAGTTTAGAGTTATTATACTCTCTGGATAAAAATAAATTTGCTATTATAACAGATGTTAATAAAAATATTTTTTTGGTATATATAAAAGATATTAAAAAAGATGACTTGAAGATAAATACAAAAGATTATGAAAATTTTAACAAAACTTCTATAATAGAACTTCAAAGTTCTTTTTATGAGACATTTGATAACCTTTTGAGTAATAAATATAAAATTACTATTAATGAAAAATCTTTAGATAAGGTTAAGAATCTTTTTGAATGAAAATAAGTAAAAGTTTAAAGGATTTTAGAAATACCCATAAAAAAGGGTATAACCAAGTCATTTACAAAAAATTTGTTTCAAATTCTGCAAATGAAATCAACAATCTTATTAATAATTTTTTGCATGAAAAAAATAGCTTTATATTTGAATCAGTTGAGAAAGGTAAAATAAAAGGCAGGTATACAATTTTTGGAAAAGACCCAGATAAAATATGGGAATTTAATAATAATAAATCATTTTTAATTAAAAATAAAATAAAGAAAAAAATAAATGGCAATCCTAAGAAAATTATTGAAGAAATTATAAACAATTTTAAATTTAGAACCCCTTCAAATCTACCTCCTATTTGCTCTTTGATTTCAGGTTATTTTTCGTATGACACAATCAGATATATAGAGAGAATACCTAATAACTGTAAGGATGATTTAAAAATCCCAGATGT
>CABYUS010000008.1 GCA_902522225.1 uncultured Pelagibacteraceae bacterium | reverse complement strand
GAAAAATATTTGTTAATTCAAAAGCGCAAAAAACAGATGGATACCAGCTGAGTAAAGCAATATTGCTTAATAAAAATTCAGAATTTAATGCTAAACCTGAATTAGAAATTTATGCTGATGATGTAAAGTGTTCTCATGGCTCTGCATCTGGTAGTTTAAATGAAGATTCAATATTTTATTTAATGTCGAGAGGTTTAAATTACGATCAATCAAAAGAATTGTTAATTAATGGATTTCTTCTTGATGTTGTAGATAAGATAACTGATGTTGAAATTAAAAATTTAATAAAGAATTTAATCGGTGTAAAAGAATGAATATCGATAAAATAAAAAAAGAATTTCCCATTTTTAATGATAAAGTACAAAATCATGATTTAGTTTATTTAGATAGCGCAAACTCTTCTCAAAAACCGCTAGTCGTTGTAGACAGAATATATGACTTTTACACAAAAGAATTTTCAAATGTGGGAAGAAGTGTTCATTATTTAGCTGTTGCTGCAACCAATTTATATGAAAATACTAGAACTTCAGTACAAAAATATATTAACGCTAAAGATAAAGATGAAATAGTGTTCACTAAAGGCGCTACAGAAGCAATAAATCTTGTAGCTAGTACGTTTGGTCAAAAGTACTTAAAAGAAGGAGATGAGGTTTTAGTGACAGAACTTGAACATCACTCTAATTATGTACCTTGGCATTATTTAAGAAAATCTAAGGGTGTTAAAATTGAATTTGCTGAAATTAATGAAGATGGAGATATTTCTATTGATGAAATAAAAAAAAAAATAACTGATAAAACTAAAATAATTGCTATTACACATCTGTCGAATGTAACAGGGGCAATTTTACCAATAAAAGAAATTGTTGATCTTGCTCACTCGAAAGGTATACCTGTGTTAGTTGATGGCTGTCAAAGTGCACCTCATATAAAATTAGATATGCAGGATTTAGATTGCGATTTTTATGCCATTTCATGTCACAAAATGTATGGACCTACTGGTTTAGGAGTACTTTATGCTAAAAAAAAATGGCTTGAAGACTTGCCACCATATCAAGGTGGAGGAGGGATGATTGGTTGGGTTAAGAAAAACGATATTGGATACGGTGAACTTCCAAATAAATATGAAGCTGGCACAATGGCAACAGCTCAAGTGATTGCTTTTAACGAGTCAATAAGCTTTTTAAATAAAATAGGCATTAACAATATCGAAAATCACGAGAATGAACTGCTTAAATATGGAGAGGAAATTTTAAGGAAAAATAACTCAGTTAAATTAATAGGTAACCCTAAAAATAAAGGTGGAGTTTTATCTTTTACTATAGATGGTATCCATCCACATGATATTGCTACAATACTTGATGAGGATGGTGTTGCAATAAGAGCAGGACATCACTGTTGTCAAATCTTGCATGACAAGCTTGGTTTGCCAGCGTCTGCGAGAGCATCCCTTGGTGTTTACAATACAAAAGAGGATTTAGATAAATTAAATTATTCTATTAATAAATGTAAAAAAATCTTTGAATTATAATGAATTTAAAAGAATTATATCAGGAAATAATTTTAGACCATGGTAAGAACCCAAGAAATCTTGGTAAAACTGAAAACTTTAATAAAGATGCTAGTGGTCATAATCCACTTTGTGGTGATAAGGTCCATGTATTTTTAAAATTAGATGAAAATAAAAAAGTTGAAGATATTTCTTTTGAAGGTCAGGGTTGTGCTATATCTATGGCATCAGCATCCATTATGACTGATTTGGTAAAAGGCAAAGAAGAAAATGAAGTCAAAGAAATTGTAAAAGATTTTTTGGAAATGATTAAAGAAGCGCCTGAATTAAAATCTAAAAATTTAAAAGATGATGAAAAAACTAAGCTTATGTGTTTATCTGGTGTAAAACAATATCCAATGAGAGTTAAATGTGCTACTTTATCTTGGCATACTTTAACAACTGCAATTGATAAAACGCAAGATGAAATAAATAAAGGAAATAATTAGAATGGATTTAAAAGAAAAAGTAATCTTAGAAATTAAAAAAATTTATGATCCTGAAATACCAGTAAATATTTATGAATTAGGATTAATTTATGACGTTTCTATTATAAATAATGACGTGAAAGTTAAAATGACATTGACCACACCTAACTGTCCAGTTGCAGAAAGTTTGCCAAAAGAAGTAAAAGATAGTATTAAAGAAATTAAAGAAGTTAATGATGTCAGTCTTGATTTGGTCTGGGATCCACCATGGGATAAATCAATGATGTCAGAAGCTGCAAAACTTGAATTAAACTTATGAGCAAACAAGTAATTACATTAAGCAATCAAGCTGCAATTAGAATAAAAGAAATCATGTCTAAAGATCATGAAAATTCTACAGGTGTAAGAATTGGAGTAAAATCAGGTGGTTGTGCTGGCATGTCATATATAATGGAATATGCAAAAGAAGCTCGACCAGCCGATGAAGTAATTGAAGATAAAGGAGTTAAAGTCTTCATAGATCCAGCAGCAGTAATTTATTTATTAGGGACTGAAATGGACTTTAAAAAAGATGAATTTTCGTCTTCTTTTGTATTTAATAATCCAAATGAAACTGAACGATGTGGTTGTGGAGAGTCCTTTAAAGTTTAGTATCCATTTTGAGCATATCAGGTTTGCAATAAACGCATACCTACTATAATATCAACTAATGAATAAATTTGAGATTAGGTATTTACATTCCGCTGCTGAAAAAAAAGAAAAAAGAATGTCTTTTTTCAGATCCCTTATTAAGTCAGTTAATGTAGGTGCTAATGGTACTCAAGACTATGTTGTTAAAAAAGGATCTGGTAGAAACAAAATTGCTTCTACCAGATAAAATTTAAGTTTAGCAGCTGTAATACATGTCAAACTCTATAGGATGAGGAGTATGCTCAAAGTTATGAATTTCCTCAAACTTAAGCGCGATGTAAGCATCAATTTGATCGTCGGTGAAGACATTTCCTTGAGTTAAGAATTTTCTATCTTTGTCTAAACTCTCCATTGCTTCCCTGAGTGATCCACAAACCGTTGGAACTTTTTTTAATTCTTTTTCAGATAATGAATATAAATCTTTATCAAAAGATTTCCCTGGATCAATTTTATTTTTTATACCATCAAGTCCTGCCATTAACATAGAAGCAAATGTTAAATAAGGATTACCTGATGCATCAGGAAATCTAATTTCACATCTTGCACCATTTTTACTTAGTGTAATTGGTATTCTACAAGATGCAGATCTATTTCTTGCAGAGTAAGCAAGTAATACTGGTGCTTCAAATCCTGGAATTAGTCTTTTATAACTATTTGTTGTTGCATTAGCGAAAGCATTAATTGCTTTGGCATGTTTTAAAATACCGCCTATATAATATAATGCAGTTTGAGAAAGACCCGAATATTTATTACCAGAAAAAACAGGAGTTTTACCATTCCAAATCGATTGATGTACGTGCATTCCTGATCCATTATCACCTTTCACAGGTTTAGGCATAAATGTTGCTGTTTTTCCAAATGAATGAGAAACCATTTGAACTACATATTTGTATAATTGAACATTATCGGCCTGATCAACCAAAGTACCAAAATACATCCCAAGCTCATGTTGACTAGGAGCAACTTCGTGGTGGTGTTTTTCAACTTTTATTCCTACATCTCTTAAACCTTTTAAGTACTCTCCTCTCATATCTTGAGCACTATCAACTGGTGGCACTGGAAAGTAACCACCTTTAATACCAGGTCTGTGTCCCATATTGCCATTTTCATATCTTTTCCCAGAATTGTATGGTCCTTCAGCACTATCAATACTAAAACTAGTCTCGTTCATATCGTTTTTAATTCTTACATCGTCAAAAACAAAAAATTCAGGTTCAGGTCCAAAATAAGCTCTATCTCCAATTCCAGATTTTTTTAAATATGCTTCAGCTTTCTTCGCTATTCCTCTTGGATCCCTCTCATAAGGAGTTTTATTAATAGCATCTAAAATATCACAAAATATGATAAGTGTATTATGAGAAGTAAAAGGATCTATTACAGTTCTTGATAAATCAGGCTTTAAAATCATATCTGATTCATTTATTGCTTTCCATCCAGCAATTGATGAACCGTCAAAAAAAACTCCATCATTTAACATTTCGTCATCAACAATAGTAGAGTCCATTGTTAAATGTTGTAATTTACCTCTTGGGTCAGTAAATCTTAAGTCTACATATTCAACTTCTTTATCTTTCATTTGCTTTAATACTTTTGATGCACTCATATTTTCTCCTTATAAATTATGTAATTAACTACCAAATATGGATAAATTAATATTGCTTATTATTATTATATCTCCTATGCATTTTAAGCATGATATAATCTTAAGAATTTGCATATATCAATCAATTTTTAGTTGTATGAATAATATTCTAGATAAAGAACCGGTTAAAAGAGCATCTAAAGCACTTAATAATTTTGACGAAACATTGGAAGTTCAGGTCTTAGATGCAACCGCTAGAACAGCTAAAGATGCTGCGCATTCATTAAAATGTGAAGTAGGAGCCATTGTTAAATCTTTAGTCTTCAAAACTAATGATGCCTTTTTAATGTGCTTAATCTCTGGAGATAAAAAATGCTCATTAAATAAAGTTAAAAAAATTATTGGAAATAAAAATTTGCAAATGGCAGGTGCTGATGAGGTCAAAAGTGTAACTGGCTACACAATTGGTGGAGTGTCTCCAGTAGGCTTAATTGAAAAAATGGATATATTTATTGATAAATCACTAGATAGTTATAAAAATATTTATGCTGCTGCAGGACACCCAAATTGTATTTTTAAAATTAATTTTTCAGACCTTAAAAAAATTACAGATGGAAAAGTTGAGGAAATTGCAGAATGAGACAACCTAACTTAACTGATTATATTCTTCTTATAATTTTATCTTTAATATGGGCATCTGCTTTTTTTAACATTAAAATTGCCACAAATTCATTCGGACCAGTGACTATAGCTTTTTTAAGAGTTCTATTAGGATCTCTACCAGTCTTAATATTATGTTTTTTTAAAAAAATTAAAATTGAAGCTTTTTCAAAAGATTGGATGTGGTTTGCTTTAATTGGATTTATCAATTTGGTAGTACCTTTTTTCCTTATTGCTTATGGCGTTAAGAATGTTCAAAGTAATTTAGCTGCAATCTTAATGTCTACAACTCCATTAAGCTCTACAATTTTAGGACATTTTTTTACCAAAAATGAAAAATTTAATTTTTATAAAACAATAGGTATAGTTTTAGGATTTTCTGGAATAGTATATTTATTCTCTGATAATTTACTTATAAATGATAATAATTTCACATCAGCATTATTAATATTAATCGGATCTACATGCTATGTTATTGGCGGTGTTTTAACACTAAAAATTAGTAACAAAAAAAATGAAAATGTAACAGGTTCTATATTAATTTGGGCAGTAATAATTTTAATTCCTATTACTGCCATTTTAGAAAAACCATGGAGCGTCACTCCAAGTATAGAGTCTACAATTTCAGTAATTTATTTGGGTTTTGTTTCCACAGGCATTGCTTGGTTATTAAGATTTAGAATATTAAAAAATAATGGTTTAATTTTTCAGTCCCAGGTTTCTTATTTAATTCCAATATTTGGAATTATATTAAGCTACATTTTCTTAGGTGAATTAATTACACCAAAAGTTTTAGTTGCTGTGATTGCTGTAGTAATTGGAATTTATTTAGTTAAAAGATCAGGCAATTTTAAAATAAAAAAAATATAATTTTTTAATTTTTTTTATAATTCGATATATACACCCCAATAGAAGCTATAAAAAAACCTAATACATCAATATTAGTTAATATTTCATCTAAAAAGTACCAGGACATTAGAGCTGTTACACAAGGGATTAAAAAAAATAATGAAACAGTTTTACTAGCAGTATTAGATTTAATCAAAAACATTAAAATAGAGAATGCACCAAAAGACACTAGTATTATTTGATGACTCATCGCAAATAAAAACTCAGATGTTATATTTAGGAATGGTTCATTAAAAAATAAAAATATAATCAGTAAATGAAATATAACCGCTCCAATTGCCTGATACATGTTGTTAACTGATAGCGGAACATCATCACTAACTTTCTTTTGCCATATAGTTGATGCAGTTATTGCAATTAATGATATTATCACTGCAACAATACCATCCATTGGAAGATCTTCTCCAATATCTAATCCTATTACTAGAGTAGCACCAACAAAACCTAACATAACACCTAACCATTGCTGTAATTGAACTTTCTCATCTAAAAATTTGCCTGCCAGTGCATTAGTTAATATGGGCTGTAGTGTTACAATCAATGCCGCAACATTAACTGGCAACCCAACAAATACTGAGTAAAAAACTCCTCCTAAATAAAAGCCATGAAACAGAATGCCAGTTCCAATACTATTAAATAAAAATTTTTTTTTTATAAAAATCTTTTTTTTTCCGTATAGTGAAAAAAGAAAAAAACCTATTGCAACAAACAGAAATCTAAATGCTAAAGCTGAAAAAGGATCACTATTATTAACAATTGGTTTTGTGGTAACAAATGCAGAAGACCAAAGAACAATGAATATAATAGGAAAAAGTTTGACCATTAGAATAAATAAACTATCATGCTTTTTTAAAATATATTCTAAATTAAATTAAATATGTATAAAGAATTTGGTCAATTTATAAATGGTAAGTGGCAAGAATCTTCAAATAAAGAAACTTATGAAGTAATTAATCCAGCAAATGAAGAAGTAATAGGTAATGCTTCAAAAGCATCACCAGAGGATGTAAGTAAAGCACTTCAATCTGCAGAAAATGGATTGAATATTTGGAAGAATACCCCTGCTTGGGAGAGATCTTACATTATAAGAAGAATAGCAGATAGGATACGAGAAAAAAAAGATGTCTTAGCGAAATGGATGGCTTTAGAGGTCGGGAAACCATTAATAGAAGGTTTAGCAGAGGTAAATGGTTCAGCGGATATATTTGAATGGAATGCAGAAGAAACAAAAAGAATTTATGGACAAACTGTTGAGAGTAGATTTAAAGATACAAGAGTTCATGTTTACTATCAACCAATAGGTGTAGTTGCTGCGCTGTCGCCATGGAATTTCCCTTTGGTACTTTCATCAAGAAAAATTTCTACAGCACTAGCTGCTGGATGTTCAGTTATTATTAAACCTGATGTAATTACACCAGGTGTTATAATGGAATTAGTCGATATATGTAGAGAGTGTGGCGTTCCGCCAGGCGTGGTTAATCTTCTATCTGGTGATCCACCAGCCATTGCACAACAGCTTATATCTTCAGATATAATAAAAAAAATATCAATCACTGGATCTTCAAGAGTAGGCAAGTTAATATTAAAGCAAGCAGCTGATAAAGTTCAAAGAGTTACAATGGAGTTGTCTGGACATTCTCCATTTATAGTTTTTGATGATGCTGATATTCAAAAAGCTACAGATATGGCAATTAGTGCTAAATTTAGAAATAATGGCCAGGTATGTATTTCACCAAATAGGTTTTACATTCAAGATACTAAAAAAGACGAATTTATAAATTTATTTATTGAAAAAACTAAAAAATTGAAAATAGGAAACGGCTTAGATCCAGAAACACAATTGGGACCTTTGACAACAAAAAAAAGATTAAATGAAGTTGAAGAATTAGTTGAAATAACTAAAAAAGAAGGCGCAAAAGTTTTACTAGGAGGAAAAAGACCTTCAGAATTTAACAAAGGTTTTTTTTATGAACCAACAGTTTTTGATGACGTTAAAGATAACTTTACGATTATGAAGCAAGAACCTTTCGGACCTTTGGTGCCAATGTTATCCTTTAAATCATTCGATGAAGTTGTTGAAAGAGCTAACAATCATGAATTGGGATTGTGTAGTTATATATGCACAAATTCTATGGAAAAGGCTCATAAAGCTTCAGAATTAATGGAGACTGGTACTGTAGCAGTAAATACAGGTTTTGTTGCAATAGCTGAAGCACCATTTGGAGGAATTAAGCAAAGTGGTTATGGAAGAGAAGGTGGTTCGATGGCAATAAAAGATTATTTAAATGTTAAATACACACATTTAGGAATAAAAGGATAAATTATGAGCAAGAAATCAGCAAAAAAAGCATCAAAAATACTTACTTCATGGAGAAAAACTATGCCTTTTTATTATGCCGCTGCATTATTAATTGTTGTTATAGTGATCATAATAAAATGAAATTAGCAAGAATTGGTGAATTCAATAAAGAGAAACCAGTAGTAATTGATGAAGATGGAAATTACAGAGATTTATCATCTATAATTAAAGATTTTAATCCAAACACATTAAACTTTAATACCATTGAAGAAATTAAAAAAATTAAAATTAAAGACCTGCCAATTCTAAATAAAAATTTAAGAGTTGGATCATGTGTTTCTAATCCTTCTAAATTTATAGGTATTGGATTGAATTTTAGAGATCATGCAATTGAACAAAATATGCCAATTCCTAAAGAGCCAATTATTTTTTCTAAATTTACTAGCAGTTTGTCAGGACCCAATGATAATATTGAGATACCAAAAAATTCAGTAAACACAGATTGGGAAGTTGAAATAGGATTTGTAATCGGTAAGACTGCAAAATATGTTTCAGAAGAAAATGCAATGCAACACGTTTTAGGTTTCTTTTTAGTAAATGATGTTAGCGAAAGACATTTTCAGAAAAAAAAAGGAGGAGGTTGGGATAAAGGTAAAGGCTTTGATACTTTTGGACCAATTGGACCATTTATATTAACTTCAGATGAGTTACCAGATCATCAAAATTTAAATATGTTCCTAGATGTAAATGGAGAAAGAATGCAAACTGGAAATACAAAAGAAATGATATTTAATATAACACAATTAGTTTCCTACATGAGTCATTGTATGACTTTGCTTCCAGGAGATATTTGTTGTACAGGAACTCCCCCAGGTGTTGGTGAAAATATGAAACCTCCTAGATTTTTAAAAGGTGGTGAGGAAGTTACCTTGGGTATTGATAAATTAGGTGAACAGAGACATAAAGTAATCAATAATTTTTAGTTTAAATCTGATATAACTAATTCATGATTAAAAGAGACTTGTATTACGATAGGATACCAACAAAATTATTAAGAGACGATGTAAGACTTTTAGGAACAATTTTAGGAAAAGTTATAAAAACACAGGAAGGAGAAAATTTTTATAAATTAGTTGAAAAGATAAGACTACTTTCAAAATCAAATATATTAGGAAAAGATAAAAAAGATCCATTTAAAAAAATATCTTTAGAAATTTACAAACAAAGTCCAGAAAAAATTTTCAAATTAACGAGAGCCTTTGGTCATTTTATGAACTTTGTAAACTTAGCTGAATCAATTGATGCTTCAAGAACACTTGATGAGTTTGAAAATACAAAATCAAATAAAATTAATAAAAATATTTTTATAGAAGAAATTTTTGAAAATCTTTTTAAAAAAAAATCAATTTCATCAAACAAAATTTATAATTATGCTAAAAATATGCATATTGGCATCGTACTTACAGCGCATCCAACGGAAGTAAAGAGAAGAACCTTAATTCAAAAATATCATAAGTTAACTGAAATCTTAGAACATAGAGATTTGCTTAAAAATTATCCTTCAAAACTTAAAATATTAGATAAACAGTTACATGATGAAATATCAATAATATGGAATACAGACGAATTAAAGAGGACTAAGCCAACACCATCTGAAGAAGCAAGGTGGGGACTTGCGATAATAGAGGATAGTCTTTGGGAAACTATTCCAAAAGTATACAGAAGATTAAATGGAATTTTTGTAAAGAATATGGGTAAAGGTTTGCCAAAAAATTTTAATCCCATTGAATTTGGTTCATGGATGGGAGGGGATAGAGACGGCAATCCTAATGTTACTTCGGTTGTTACAAAAGAGGTAATTCTCTTATCACGCTGGGAAGCAGCAAAGTTGTATGAAAAAGCGCTTACAAAATTAATTCGTTCATATTCAATGGAGAAATGTTCAAAAAAAATACGTCTCTCAACTGGCAAGACTTTTGAACCTTATAGAGTTTATTTAAGACCTCTAAGAAATAAAATGAGAATAACTCATACTCATATAGAGCAACATTTAAATCATAACAAACCTTTAGACCAAAAAAAACTTTTATTTAATAGGGAAGAAATTCTTAAACCATTGAGAGTAGTAAGAGAATCTTTAGAAAAAAATCAAAGCGAAAATATTGCGAGCGGCGAATTACTTGACCTTATGAGGAGAGCAAAATGTTTTGGAATAAATTTAGCAAGATTAGATATTAGACAAGAGTCTTCTCGACATACCCAGGTAATTTCAGAAGTTGTTAAAAAAAAATTAAAATCTAATTATGATCAATGGACGGAACAAAAAAAAATAAAATTTTTAATTTCAAAAATTACTTCTAAGTCTAAATTTTTTTCAGATAACATTATTTTAAATAAAGAAAATAAAGAAGTATGGAAAACATTTAAAGTACTTGCAGATGAACCACCAGAATGTTTAGGAGCTTATGTTATATCTATGACATCTAAAGCTTCAGATATTTTGGCAGTTTCTCTTTTGCAAAAAGAAGCAGGTATTAAAAATAAATTAAGAGTAGTTCCACTTTTTGAAACTTTGGATGATTTAAAAAATGCAAAGTCAACAATGGGCTCACTTTTTTCAATAAAATGGTACAGAAAGTACATAAAAAATGAGCAAGAGATAATGATTGGCTATTCCGACTCAAGCAAAGATGCTGGTAAATTGTCAGCAGGTTGGCACCAATATAAACTTCAAGAAGAATTAACTCAATTAGGTAAAAAATATAAAATAGAAATTATTTTTTTTCATGGACGAGGAGGATCAGCCGGTAGAGGAGGTGGGCCGATTCAGGCTACATTAAAATCTCAACCACCAGGATCTGTAAATGCAAAAATTAGAATTACAGATCAAGGTGAAGTTATTCAGCAAAAATATGGTTATGAACCATTAGCAAAATATAATCTTTGCAGTTATTTAGGAGCTGTAATGGAAGCTACATTAAATCCTCCACCAAAACCTAAAAAAAGTTGGAGAAAATTAATTGAGAAAATGACAATAATTTCAACAGATTCATACAGACATAATATTAACGATAATTCTGATTTTATTAGATATTTTAAAACTGTTACACCACATGTATCACTTGGAAAACTTTCAATTGGTTCAAGACCATCTAAGAGAAAAAATGTTGATAATATTCAAAGTTTGAGAGCAATACCTTGGGTATTTGCTTGGACTCAGATAAGACTTATGTTACCTGCGTGGCTTGGAACATCAGATGCTTTGAGTTTATCATCAATTAAAAAATATAAAAAAATGTTAATTGAGATGGAAAGGCATTGGCCATTTTTCAATTCAACTATGGATATTCTAGATATGGTAATTTCAAAAGTAGATCCAAAAGTTTCTAAAATTTATGAAAATAATCTGGCTGACAAAAAATTAAAAAAACTTGGGGATAAATTAAGAAAAGAATTTGAGATTATTAAAAAACTTAATAAAGACATTACACCAAATGAGATACTAAAAGCTAGAAAACAGTTTAGAACATCTCTTATCGCAAGAGGTATTTATTCTGAAATATTAAATGTTTTACAAGCTACAGTAATGAAAAAATTATTAATTAAAAATATTAAACCACATAATAAGAAATTTTTAGAAGACGCGATGATGTCATCAATAGCAGGTATATCTGCTGCAATGAAAAATACAGGTTAAATAATGGATTATTTTATTGCTTTTGGTGCTGGTTTAATAAGTTTTTTATCACCTTGTGTTTTACCATTAGTACCAGGATATATTTCTTATATTTCAGGAAATTCCTTCAATGAAATTTTAGAAAATAAAAAAATTAATATAACTCCTTTGTTATTTTTTACTTTTGGTTTTTCAATTGTTTTTATAATATTTGGAGCTGCAGCTACTTTTTTAGGCCAATTTATTCTTAAAAATTCTAATGAATTAAGAATTATTGCTGGTTTAATAATAATATTTTTTTCATTACAAATAATGGGAATAATAAATATCAAGTTTCTTAATTATGATAAAAGATTCCATGATACAAAAAATAAAAATATTTTTTCTCCTATATTAATAGGGATGGCCTTTGCTTTTGGTTGGACACCTTGCATAGGGCCAATTTTAGGATCAATATTACTTTTAGCTTCGACAGAGTCGAATATTACTAAAGGAATAATTTTATTAATTTTCTATTCATTAGGTTTGGCCCTACCATTTGTGATTTCAGGCTACCTTATTCAAAGATTTATGCTTTTTTCAAAAAATATCAAAAGCAAACTCAATTTAATATCAAAATTGGGCGGTTCAGCCCTTTTAATAACAGGAATATTAATCATTACTAATCAATTGCAAGTATTAGGTTTTTATTTGTTAAATATATTTCCATTCTTGGAAAATTTTGGTTAAAAGCATTACAATGAAAATTTATCTAATAGATTCTAGCGCAAGAAAAAAAGGCTCAACTTCAAGATTATTAGCTAAAAAATTACTTGAAAAAATAAGGAAACCTGAGGATGAAGTTCTTTACAGAGATCTGGACGATGAAATGTTATTCGTTTCAGGATTAACAGAGTCTGGTATGAAAATTCCTGAAGATCAACAAACAGATGAACATAAAAAAATGTTTAATTTGTCTGATAAACTAGTTCATGAATTAAAAGAATGCGATCTAATGATTATTTCAGCCCCTATTTATAATTTTGGACCTCCTGCAACCCTAAAAGCATGGTCAGACCTAGCAGCCAGAGTAAATGCTACATTCAAATTTAGCAAAGAAGGAAAAAGAATTGGACTTGTAAATGATAAAAAAGTCTACATTGTAATAACATCGGGTGGAACTAAAGTTAATGGAGAGGATGATTATTTAACACCATGGTTAGTAAAAACCTTAAATTTTTTTGGGATTAAAGATATTGAGATAATTTCTGCAGATCAGATGGCACTCGATTATGAACAATCAATTAAAGATGCCGAAGAGCAAATAAATAAAATTTCTTAAAGATTTAGTTTTCGTTTAAGGTGTCTAAGTTTTCCTTCAGAACTATCATAATCGATATAACATCCCTGTAGAAATCTATTTCCTTCATTGGCATCATATTTTGTTCTACCATGCAACAATCTATAATTATCCATCATTAAAAGATCACCAACTTCAAGTTTAAATTCAATTCTATATTTATCTGAGTTATATAAGTCAGATAGTCTTTTTCTAGCTTTATAAAATAAATCTAATTCATTTTTTTTCATCACGGGAACAAAATCTAATCTTGGACTGAATCTGACCTGTTTGAAATTTTTATTTTCGTCTAATTTGATTAATTCAGACCAGTCTTCTAATACTACGTCTTTATCAATAAATTTAAATTTTACCTTTGTGGTTGTTAGAATATCATAATAGTCAGTATTTTCCTGTTTTAGATCTTCAGTGACAGTATAACCATCAACTAAAGTAGAAAAACCACCACTAACTTCATTTGTAATACAGTGTAGAATTTGAATACAAGGCACTGGTTTTCTATAAGGGTTATCTGTGTGTGGAGCTAAAGCTAACGATGTGTAAGCTAAATCATTTGGATTAGGTTTTGATTTAACATTAAAATGTTCTCCAAAATTTGTTCTTCTAACGCTACCAATTGAGTTAGCAAACTTAACTAGAAAATTATTTTCAGTAGGGACATTTTTAACTATTACAAAGCCATTTTCATAAAATGAAGTTAACAAATCATACATTTCCTTAGTTTCAAAAAAATCATCTTTATAATTAAAATTTTTAATATTTTTTAAATTTGAGTCCCATTTAATTTTTTTAATAGAACTTACTAAATCGTCGTCCTTAGAAAATTCATAAATAATAGTTTCAATATTTAACTTAGAATTAACACCATCATTAAAGTTTAGCTCTAAGGTACCTTCCTTTATTTGAGCTTTTTCTATTCTAATTTCAGGATCTAGAGAATTTGGATCAAATAGTCTTTGATGATTGCTTTTATCAATAAATTCCTCTCCACTCACTCTTTCTCTAAGCCAAAAAGGATGAATTTCTTGGATGTCTGTACCTTTGTTAAAAAAAACTTTATTATTTTTGAGTTCAATTTTCATAAAGAAAGTTAAAATTATTAAAAATTTAACTTTAATCAAGATAAATTAAATAGTAATACCTTTTGAGTGAGTACATCAGATATAAAAGATTATAAGATTTATGCTAGCTTTTTAAATCAGCTCGCCAAAGATTTGACAAAATATTATAATCTAAAATTAAAAAAACCTTTTAAGGTATCAAATAAACTTAAAAAAAAAGGTTATGATCCAGTCACAACAGCAGATAAAGCATTTGAAAAGTTTATAAGATCAAAAATTTCTAAAAGATTCCCAACACATAAAATTATTGGAGAAGAATTTGGTGCCAGTAAATCAAAAAGTGATTTTTCCTGGGTAATTGATCCAATCGATGGTACAAGATCTTTCGTTATTGGAAATCCAACATGGAGCAATCTAATTGGTTTAAATTATAAAAACCAGCCAATAGTAGGCTTGGCTAACTTTCCAATATTGAAAAAATATTACATAAATTATTCTAAAAAATTGTCATATGTTTTAGAAAACGGAAAAAAGAAAAAACTTTCTGTGTCAAAAAATGTTACTTTTAAACAAGCAAAAATTGCTGGTGCATTTCACAACTACCTCTCATTAAGTAAGCAGAAAAAAATAATTAAAGTTGTTAAAATGTGTAACTTTCCTGTAGCAGATGCATTAAGTTATGCACATCTATGTGAAGGAAAAATTGATGTTGTTCTCCAATGTTCTAATAAGATTTGGGATATACATGCTTTAATTCCAATTATTAGAGCAGCTGGTGGCATAGCTTCAACTTGGAATAACAAAGATGCCAAGTATGCTGGTAATTTATTAATTTCTTCAAATAGATCTATACATAAAAAAATGTTAAAACTTTTAAAGCCAGCACTTTAAATGAATGAAAATAATAGTACTTCAACATATTAAAATCGAGGATCCTGGTTTTATAAAGGATCTTATGATCGAAGACGGTGCAAAAATTACAACCATTGAATTAGATGAGGGAGAAAAAATCCCAAAAAATTTAAATGAGTATGATGCTATGTTTTGTATGGGCGGCCCCATGGATACCTGGATGGAAAATAAATATCCCTGGTTGATAAATGAAAAAGAAAAAATTAAAGAATTTGTTATAGATTTAAAAAAACCATATTTAGGTTTCTGTCTTGGTTGTCAGCTTTTAGGCGAAGTAGTTGGAGGCAAAGTTGTAAAAACTAATAATCCTGAAATTGGAATGCTAGATGTGAGTTTTAATAAAAATAAAGAAAATGACATTTTGTTTTCTGACTTCCCTGATAAAATTAATTCGTTGCAATGGCATTCTTATGAAGTTAAAGGATTAGAAAACAACGAAGATATAATTTTGTTAGCATCATCTCCCGAAACCAAGTATCAAATATTTAGATATCAACACCATGCATATGGTATTCAATTTCATATTGAGATTAAAGATACTACTGTTAAAGATTGGGGTTGTGTCCTAGAGTATAAAAGTGCACTAGAAAAAAAATTAGGTTATGGAGCGTTAGAAAAATTTGATAATGAAGCACAAATAAATATGACTAAAATGAATAAATATTCAAAGATTTTGTATTCAAAATTTAAGAGTGATATTCTTAAAATATAAAAGGAGGAAATATGTCTATATTTAAACCAATAAGCGAGAAGCAAGCTAAAGGAAAAGTAAAAAAAGTTTTTGATGAAATTAAAAAAACAAGAAAAATAAAAAAAATTCCTAATTTTTGGAGATCGCTTGCACATAATCCTGATTTAATTGAAAGGACTTGGAATAATCTTAAGCAAATTATGAAAAAAGGTGCTCTTGATCCAGTTACAAAAGAATTAATTTATGTTGCTGTTTCAATTACAAATAGTTGTGAGTATTGTACGAGATCTCATACTGCTGCAGCCAAAAAAAAAGGAGCAACTGATCAAATGTTAAAAGAAATGATAGATGTAGTTGGGATAGCAAACCAAAATAACAAATTGGTTGAAGCATATCAAGTTGAAGTAGATAAGTTCCTTAAGTAATAATGGACCTGGAATTTGTGTACAAAATTTGTAGCAAATCTGAATGGTCATCTGCTAAAAAAAAGGGTCAATTTAAAGGTTCAGAGATGGATTTAAAAGATGGGTTTATTCATTTTTCTGAACGTAACCAAGTTCAAGGTACTCTTAATAAGTTCTTTATATATAAAAAAAATTTACTATTACTTAAGGTTAAAACTATAGGTCTTAAATCTTTAATTTGGGAACAAGGATCTGATGGAAATATGTTTCCTCATCTTTATTCAAAACTAGATATATCAGATGTTGTCGACGAAATAGATATCACTCTAAAAAATGATGGAACTCATGAATTACCTGATAATTATTGATGGTTTGTGTCTTTTCTTGGATCTTTAATTTTATTAATTATTGCACTTATACCACTTAATTTTGCACTAATATAAATAATATAAACAACAACAAAGCCTAAAGCCATTGTTGAAAGAACTGTAAAAATTGCAGATAATATTTTTTCCTCAAACCAGTTTTCAATGCCAGAATTAGAATGATACATGATATTCCAAAAAGCAATAAAAAGTATTTCGTAAGTAATTATAATTTTAAACATAGCTTATGAGGTGTTCCCTAACAAATTAACCATCAACACTCCAGCGATAATTAGACCCATACCAATTATAGTGAAAATATCAGGAAATTGATTAAATTTATAAACTCCAACAATTGTTGTTGCTATTATGCATAAACCTGCAAACGATGCATAAGTTACCCCAACTGGTATTGATTTCATAACTAATGACAGAGTATACATACATCCAACTATTGAAATTGCAGTTAAAAAACTTGGTAACCATAAAGTGAATCCCTGAGAACCTTTCGCAAAACCATTTGACGCAGTTCCTAAAGCGACCGCAACTATCAAAATTATATAAGCTGTCATATTTCCCATACTTTATATTACCATTTCTAGGGAAAAATTCATTAATCACTATTTGTGATTTATTAGGGAAAATGTTGTTAAATACTTTCTTTTTGAATCAGCACTTTTAATTTCTCAATCATTATTAAAGGTGTTCGCATTGCAGGATATACTCTATGCGCCTCAATATAACTATCAATTGCTTTCTGATAGTTTTTCATAGCTGTTTGAACCATTCCTTGCCCAGCCAATGCTCCAAAGTGTCTTTTCTCTAAACTTAAAACCATATCAATGTCATTTTGTGATAACTCAAAATTTCCCATTAGATATAATACAGTTGCTCTTTTATTCCATGCTTCAGCCCAATTAGGATCCAGCTCAATTGCTTTAGAAAATACATTGTGTGCACTTGTCAGCTGGTTTTGTGACATGTAATTAGAACCTTTTTTTAAAAGACTTGTTAAAGTTTCTTCAGATGGATGGGTTGTCCAAACATCCCATATTTCATCTTCAATTTTTCTTGCCTTAGTTAAATCAAAAGTATTTTGTAAATCTTTAAATAAACCCTTAAGCCTAACTTCTTGATCTTTCTCAGCAGCTACTAGACTGCTAAAAAAGATCATAGAAAAAAATGTAATAATTATTTTTTTAATCATTATTTAGGCATTGGTGTAGCGCCAGTTTCCAAACTAGCAATTTTTCCATCTTGATATTTATAAACAGCCATTACAGCTTCAACATTTCCGTCATCGAATGTTACAAATGCATGATGTATGCCAACATCGTCGTTTTCATAAACAATTCTCGAATCTCTCTGTTTAATGTCACCACTCATTGCCCATTTGATGATATCTGCTTTACCTAAAGTATTACCTGATTTGTGCATTGTGAATTTAAAATCATCATGCAATATTTCATTCATTGCCGACTCATCTTTATTTTTCATAGCTGCACTATATTTTTCAATTATAGACATATTATCTCCTTTATGTTCCTTGTATAATTATCCCATTAGACATTGAATTGTCCAATCGAATTTGTTTTACTGGTTTATATTCTTCAGAATTATACCACTCTAAAGCTTTATCGTAAGTTGGAAATTTAATCACAACAGTTCTGCTATGTTGCCAGGATCCTTCGACAACTTGATTAGTACCTCCCCTTACTAAATATTCACCACCAAATTTTTCAGCAATAGGCTTTACTTTATCAATGTACTCTTTGTATGGTTCTGAATTGGTGACTTCAATATTAAAAATTGCAAAGCCAGTCATTATTTTCCTGGTTTAACAACAGTATTTGCTGCGTTTGCGGCATTGGTGAATGCTTTGTTGTAATCAATCACCTCATGTATCATCAGTTCATCCATTAACCCTGAATTTTTAAAAGCAATTTTTAATGCAACTGCTTGTTCAAATTCACCTTCAACACATGAAATTACATCAAATCTTCCTCGTACCCATTCATAACTTATCAACTTTAAACCAGCTGCTTCAGTTACTTTTTTTGTAGACGCATATCTATCTGCTGCTGGTTCATTTTGCATTCTTTTCATTAGTTCCGAACTAATTTTACCTATCAAATAAAATTTTGCCATATTACATTTCAACCTTTGTTAAATCCCAAGCAGTCATTTTGATAACACACTCATCATAAATTGCCTTTCCAACTGGATGTGTACCAGATACTAGTTCTTTCATTTTTTCTTCATTGTGAACAAATACCTTGAACATAACACCGCTTTTGTCAGGTATAACTGCTCCTACAGTTTTTTCAGGATAAGCTGCAGACTTTCTTACACTCATACCTTCATCTGACTGCATCCATCCCATAAACTTTTCAAACTTGCCTTCTTTTAATTCTGCAAGCACTAACATTTCTTTTTCCATTTCTTTACCCTTTCTATTACTTATTTATGCTCTCATTTTATTAAAATCCATGATTTGATCTATCACTTGATGTTTATGTGGCTCATAAAAATCGTTCATGGGTCCTAATTGTTCGTTGATTGCCTCTTCACTCTCTGCTTTCCAGTGACAGTACATTACCAAACTATCACCTGGCGAAACAAATGATGATTGACAAACTGCTTTTGGACCAGTTGTTGACTTAATTATATCTGCAGGGGACATTGATCCCATAGTTTCTTGCATTTTCTTTTTCATTTCTGCAGATTTAAAAGTATGTGTTGTTAAATAATCTTTCATTATCATTCTCCTTTTTTTTTAATATAATGTCTGAACAACTTTTTTTACTCTTTCTTTACCATCAGGCACAAATGCTTCTAAAAATTCATGACATTCATTTGTTTTAACTTCATCATATTTTGAACCATAATATTCATCCACTGCATTGTTCACTCCATCATCCCAATCTTTTTCTGGAATTCCAGCTTCTAACGCATAAGCTTTAAGTACTTTCACTGATGCCACTGATTTTTCTTTCATGCTGTATTCAAATGTTTCTCCAGAAGGTAAAAAATAGTTAGCCATATATATTCCACTACAATCCCACGCTTTTGTTTTGTCCACATTACTAATTTCGGCAGATGAAATAGTAGTAAATAGACACAAAAATATTGAAATTATTATTTTTTTCATATTTTAATATTAAAATTAATTAATAAGTAAACTCACCACTCATTTGATTTATTGATGTTGCAAAACCACTTTTACTTTTTAGATTTTGTCTACTAGAAAAACCAGTTCCTTTAATATTTGCATATTTACCAGTTCCACTAATGATAATAAAGTCTCCACTTCCACCAACTCCACCAGTGCCTTTTCCTTTGAAATTGATAAAAACACTTTCACCATCAAATAAATCAAATCTACACATTCCAGTTTCATCCTCAAACTTTCCAGCTTGCAATGTTAATCCACCGATGCAGTGCATTGTTGATTTGTGGAATATACCGTCTGGATTAGCATCAGTCATTCCAGCAATCCCATCATATGTTATGCTCATATTGCCATTTCCACCATCCATGACATTTACTTCCCAAGCACCCATTCCACTAGCTTGAAACTTACCAGAAGTTTCAGCAAATACAGATGTTGTTAATATTGATATTAATATTGTAAATATTATTTTTTTCATTTTTTCTCTCTATTTAATTTTTTTATTTATTCATCGAGTCGAACATGCTTAAAGTATCGTCAAAAGTCATCATAGTGATCATCTTTCCATCTTTAACTTCAAAGTAATGTCCAAAAACTGTATCCATACCATCAGCTTTTGCATTTACTTTTACAAAAACTTTATCACCTTCGCTGATCATAAACTCTGGAGTTAATTTAAAATTTTTCCAAGTAGCCGGTATTTTTGACATTGTAGCCATAACAGCTTCTTTTCCTTTATGCACTCCTGATAAAGGGTGTTTTCCTTCCTTACCTGGAAAAGTCCAAGTTATATCGTCATGAACAATATCAGTGAAAAAAGTTTGCATATCTCCACTATTAAAAAGTTCATAACCTTTTTTTGTTATTTCTTTCGCGTCCATAATATTCTCCTTATTTTAAAAGTTTATTTTAATTTAAATTAAGTTATTAATATTATGATTTAATGACAAATCTGATATGTGTCGCTATATCCAATCAGGATAAGGTAAGCCTTTTTCCTGTAAAAATGATTTGTTAAACAGCTTAGAGTTGTATTTTTCTGATTTATCACACAAGATTGTGACTATTGTTTTTCCTGGCCCTAATTCTTTTGCCATTTTAATGGCACCACACACATTAATTGCGCAACTAGTTCCTAGACTTAGTCCTTCATGCTTAATTAAATTATATAATACTGGCAAAGCTTCTTTATCATCAACAGAAAAAGCATCATCTACTCTGGCTTTTTCAAAATTTTTCGTAACTCTACTTGAGCCTATGCCTTCAGTTATAGAACTACCTTCAGATTTCAATTCTCCACTTTTAACATAATTATACATGGACGATCCTTTTGGATCAGCAAGATAAATCTTAACATCTTTATTTTTCTCCTTAAGCGCATTACTAACTCCTGAAATAGTTCCACCTGTTCCAGAAGAGCATATAAATCCATCAACTTTTCCATCTGTTTGTTCCCAAATTTCTTTACCTGTAGTTTCATAATGAGCCTTAGCATTTGCAACATTGTCAAATTGATTTGCCCACACAACGCCATTATTATTTTGAGGTCTCAATTCATCAGCTAGTCTACCAGCTACTTTAACAAAATTTCCATCATCACTATAAGGTTTAGGTGGAACAAGTCTTAAATCAGATCCTATATTTTTTAATAAATCTTTCTTTTCTTGTGTCTGATTATCGTTCATTACAATAATTGTTTTGTATCCTAAAGAATTTCCAATTAAACAAAGACCAATACCAGTATTTCCTGCTGTACCCTCAACGATAGTCCCACCTTTTGAAATTAATTTTTTTTCTTCTGCATCTTTAATTAAATACAGGGCAGCTCTATCTTTAACTGACCCACCAGGATTTAGATATTCTGCTTTTCCATAAATATTACATCCTGTTAATTCTGAAGGACCTTTTAATTTTATGAGAGGGGTATTTCCAACGCCATCTACAAAACTATTTTGGATTATTTTCATTTATCTTCTGCATCTCCAGTTGAATCTATACCATAAGGAGTAAATTTCCCCCCTTTGTTTATTTGACCAACATTTTTTGCAGGTATACCAACCATGACAGCATTTTCTTCAACATCTTTAGTCACAACTGCATTAGCTCCAACTTTTGCATTTTTTCCAATTACAACTGGTCCTAAAATTTGAGCACCCGAACCAACGACAACATTATCTTTTAAAGTCGGATGTCTTTTTACATCTCTCTGATTATCTGAGTTTATACTTGGAGCAATACCTCCTAAAGTAGCCATATGATAAATAGTTACATTATCACCAATATCAGAGGTTTCTCCAATAACGACACCCATACCATGATCAATAAATAAATTTTTTCCAATTTTTGCTCCAGGGTGAATTTCAATTCCAGTCATAAATCTTGAAAATTGAGAAATAATTCTTGCAATTAAATCTAATTTTGCAACAGAAAAAAAATTTGCAATTCTGTGAAAAAAGACTGCCTTAACACCAGGATAAGTTAAAATAATACTTATTTTAGATTTTGCAGCAGGGTCACGATGCATTATAGATTCTAAGAAATCATTCATGTACTTTATATAGTGTCTATTTTTAAAATTTAAAGTTAATTAAGCTGATCAAGCGTTAAACCCTTAAGATTAGCAGGAACTGCTACATCCATCATTTTAGGATTTGCAAGGTTTAAATTATTCATTATTTCTACGTATTGATCTACAGAACTAACTTGTAATCTTGGATTATTAGAACGTTGTTCTCCAATTGTAGAAAATTTTTTACCATTATAATCATGAGCTGGATAAACGTAAGTATTTTCAGGTAATTTAAGAAGTTTATTGAATATCGAATTGTACTGTTCTTTTGCATCCCCGTTCTGAAAATCTGTTCGACCTGTTCCATTTATTAACAATGTATCACCTGTAAAAACCCTATCACTCATTAAAAAACTATATGAACAATCTGTATGACCAGGAGTATAGATTACATTTAATTCAATATTTTCAATTTTTATCTTATCTTCATTCTTTACTCTGACATCAATAACTTCAGACTTAGATTGCTCGCCCATAATTTTTGAACAATTATAAATTTTACTTAATTCGTTTAGACCAGTTATGTGGTCTGCATGTATATGTGTATCAATTACTTTGACTAATTTTAAATCAAGGTCTTTTAGTTCTTTTGTATATATATCAGTATGTTCAATTACAGGATCAATTATTAAAGCTTCTCTGCCTTTATCACTTGCAATCAGATAAGTGTAAGTGGAGGATTTGGTATCAAATAATTGTTTAAAAATCATAACTAGTATTATGATTTTATTTAATTGATATTATTTTGCAATAGCTTTGTGGCCTGGTTTACTCCACTCTTTACCCTTAAACATTACATTCCATTGAAGCCATGGAAAGACTTTTGATTTCATCTGCCAGTATAATGAACTTGGTTTAGTAGGATCAAATGGAAAACTAGGTGTTACCTTTCCACCGTAACAAAATTCAGCCAGCATCACTTTTCCATATGCAACTGTTAAAGGACAAGCACCATATCCATCATAAAGCCTGTAATCACCAGATGATTTATTAATATCTTTAATTATGTTGTGCGCTACAATAGGCGCTTGCTTTCTTACAGCTGCACCAGTTTTAGCATTTGGCGCATTCATTACATCACCAAGACTATAAATATTTTCATACTTTGTATGTCGTAAAGTTCCGCCTTTATGATCCACATCAACCCATCCACCAGCATCTGCAAGTGGGCTGTTCTTTATAAAATCAGGTGCAGTTTGTGGAGGCGTTACGTGAATAAAATCAAATTTTTTAGTGATTTCTTTTGAGTTACCATCTTTGTCTGTTTGTTTAAAAACAGCTTCTTTTGCATCACCGTTAATTGAAACAAGATTATGCTGGAAGCTTCTTTTAATTCCATAAGAGTCACAAATTTCATTCAGCGGTCCTTGAAAATGTGGAACACCAAAAATTACTGGTTTAGCACATAAGAATTCTAAATTACTTTCATTTAGAAGTCCTTTTTGTTTTAAATGATCTGCCGCAAGATATGCAATTTTTTGAGGTGCGCCTGCACATTTAATCGGCATTGGCGGTTCAGTAAATAACAAAGTTCCACCTTTTAGATTTTTTAGACACTCCCAAGTGTATACAGCCATATCAGCACTATAATTAGTGCAAACATTATTTTTACCAATTGACTCTTGAAGTCCTGGTATACCTGCGTAATTAATTTTTAATCCTGGACAAACTACTAAGTAATCATATGAATGTTCTCCGTTAGATGTTTTTACGGAATTAGACTCTGGTGCAAAACTTTCTGCATGATCTTTTATCCAATTAACATAACTTGGCATAACTTCAGTCATTGGTTTGATAGTCTTATCTTTGTCATAAGCCCCAGCTCCAACTAAAGTCCAAGCTGCTTGATATAATGATTGATCTGATGGCTCAATAATTGAAATGCTTAAATCAGATTTTAAATTATGTAATCTTGTTGCAACAGATATTCCAGCACATCCACCACCAACAATTAATATATTTGAGTGATTTGTTTTATTCATAGAAAAAGTGTAACACCTTAATAATTAACAAGATACACGTCTTAGAAGTTGAGTAGTTAAATTCAAATAAGGTTGATATATATAACTAATAATTTATAATAATTCTAATAAACAAAAAGGAGACGAATAAAATGACGTTAAAAATAAATAGTGTTGCTCCAGATTTTAAAGCTAAAACTCAAATGGGAGATATCTCTTTTCATGAATGGCTTGGCGATAGCTGGGGTGTATTGTTTTCACATCCAAAAGATTTTACACCAGTTTGCACAACTGAATTAGGGGCGTTAGCTAAAATGAAACCTGAGTTTGATGCAAGAAATGTAAAAGTAATTGGGTTAAGTGTTGATCCAGTAGCTGATCATGTTAAATGGTTAGATGATATTACAGATGTTTGTGGAATGAAACCTGAGTATCCAATTGTAGCTGACGAAGATTTAGCGGTTGCAAAACTTTATAATATGCTTGAAGCAGACGCTGGAGTTACTTCTGGAGGAAGAACAGCGGTAGATAACGAAACAGTAAGAACCGTTTATGTAATTAGACCAGATAAAAGAATTGGTTTATTTCTTACATACCCAATGACAACAGGTAGGAATTTTCATGAGATCTTAAGAGCAATAGACTCTATGCAAAGAACTATTAAACATAAAATTGCTACGCCTGCTGATTGGAAACCTGGGGAAAAAGTAATAATTGTACCTAAGGTTACTAACGACGAAGCAAAAAAAATATATCCAGATGGATGGGAAACTATTAAGCCTTACTTAAGAAAAGTTCCTGATCCAATGAAAAAATAAAGTTTTTTCTTAATTTAAGGCTGCTTAATGCAGCCTTAAATATTTTAAGTGAATTATCTCATCATAGGTTTCTTTGCAGGTTTAAGTTTAATCTTAGCCTTAGGTGCTCAAAATATTTTTGTAATAGAACAAGGATTAAAAAAACAATATGTATTTTTAGTTTGTTTAATTTGTTCACTTTCCGATTTAATTCTAATATTTCTTGGAATTTATTTATTTGAATATTTCAGATATTTTTTTAACAATCAGATTGAATTAATATTTAATATATTACTCTTATTATTTCTTTTGTATTTTATCATTAACAAAATAAGAGTATTTAATAAAAATATTGATTTAAGTATTCAAAAAAATTCAAGACTTTTTAAAGAAGTAATGCTCAAATGTTTTGGATTTACTTATTTAAATCCCCATGTTTATTCTGATACAGTTTTTTTCTTAGGAAATTTCTCAAAAAATTTTTTATATATTGATAAAATATATTTTGGATTAGGAGCAACATTAGCATCTTTTTTGTTTTTTTTTATTTTAGGGTATTTATCTAAATTTCTTTCACAATATTTACAAAGTCAATTAACTTGGAAATTTATCAATTTCTTCATTATAACATTTATGAGCTCTTTAAGTATTTATGTAATCAGAGAAATCTTAGCTTATTGATCTAACGCAACAACTGCTGCTGCGATTGAAGCCATTCTTGCAGGTGCTTCATCTGATCGACTAGTAATAACTATTGGCACCTTACCACCAACTACAACACCAGCTGCACACGCTCCCATAAAATAAACCATCATTTTAACTAAGGCATTACCTGTTTCTACACTTGGCACTAACAAAACATCGGCACTTCCAGAAACTTTATTTTCAATTCCTTTTATAGATGCAGATTTCTTAGAAATACTATTATCAAAGGCTAATGGACCAAAAACATCGGCATTTAATCCCTCTTTCTCTGCTAGTTTTGTAAGTTCATCAGCTTCTTTAGAACTTGGCATGCTATCTAACACTTCTTCTGTTGCTGATAAAACAGAAACTTTTGGTTTCTCAATTCCAATACGGTGACAGAAATTTATAACATTTTTTAAGATATGCATTTTAGTTTTAACATTAGGCAAAACATTTAATGCACCATCTGTTATTATTAGTGGCCCACTTTCTTTATCAATTGTCATATGCCAAATGTGGCTTAATCTAGTTTTACCTAGTAAATTATATTTTCTTTTCAAAATTTCTTTCATTAAAACATCTGTATGAATGTGTCCTTTTACAATTATTTGTATTTTATCTTCTGATGCTAATGTAGCAGCAATCTTAGCTGTACTATTTTCATCTGGTTCATGAATTAATTCAAATTCTGATATATCAAATTTTAATTTTTCTGCACATTTTTCTATTTCAACTTTGTCACCAATAAAAATTGGTTTAATTAAATTTTCATTTACAGCGTCCATAATAGATACCATAGCTAAATAATTACCTGCGTTCACTACACCTGCAACAACATTTTTTTTCTGAGACGCAATATTTAACAGGTTATCAGGACAAATGATTTCTTTATCTGATAACATATTAATTACTCCAAAAAGGACAATGACTATCTGATAAAAGCATTTCTTTTAAGTTATCATTAAGTTTTAAAGTAGTGATTGACATACCTGCCATCTCCATTGATGTTGCATATCTTCCAACATATGTTTTGTTATTTTTAATATTTGATTTCTCTAAATTTTCATTTAATTTTTTTGATACTATATATAATTCTTCGAGAGGAGTAGCCCCTAAACTATTAACCATTACAGCTATATTATCACCAGATTTTAATTTAGAGTCTTTTATTATTCTTTCATACAAATCGTCCACAAGATCATTAGCACTCTTTAATTTCTCTCTTTTGATACCAGGCTCTCCATGTATCCCCATTCCTATTTCAATTTCGTCATCATTTATCTCAAAAGTAGGTTTGCCTGCTTCTGGGAGAATACAAGGTGAAAGAGCTACACCTAAAGTTCTAATATTTTCATTAGCTTCATTTGCAGTATTAAATACTTCATCGAGCGAAGCTCCACTTTCAGCTTTTGCCCCAGCAATTTTAAAAATAAATATCATTCCAGCAATTCCACGTCTTTTGGATTTTTCTTCCTCACTGGCGCTGGCAATATCATCAGCTACAATTATTTTTTTTGTCTTAACTCCATCAGCCTCGACCATTTCGCATGCCATTTCAAAATTCATTACATCGCCACCATAATTTCCAATAACACATAGAACACCATTACCATTATCAGCGTTTTTTATAGCCGAAACCATTTGATCAACTGAGGGGGAGGCAAATACTGATCCAATTGCGCATGCATCTAAAAAACCTTTCCCAATATACCCAGTAAACACTGGAAGATGTCCAGATCCACCTCCTGTTACTATTCCAACTTTATTTGATGCTTTTGATGATCTTGTAACAACTCTGTTATTATCTTTTGCTAGCGCATAAACATCTGGATGAGACTTGATTAATCCTGCAATAGACTCTTCAACAAAATCACTTGGATTGTTGATAATTTTTTTCATAAGTATTTTTATATTTTAAATTTAAAAATAGATATACTAAACATATGATAAAACCTTTTAAAGTTAATATTTCTGAGGAAACTCTTCAAAATATATATTTAAAAGTAAAGAATTATCCCTGGCACGAGATGCCCGATGATGGGGGATGGTCATACGGAACTAATTTGGAATACATGAAAGATATATCCAATTACTGGGTTGAAAAATTTAACTGGAAAACAACTCAAGAAAAAATTAATTCATTTAAAAACTTTAAAACAAAAATTAACGATATTGATATTCATTTCATTAATGAGAAAGGAAGTGGAAAAAATCCAAAACCTTTATTATTATGCCATGGTTGGCCTGGATCAATATTCGAATTTTTACACATTATAGATAAACTTGCACATCCAGAAAAATTTGGAGGAAGAGAAGAGGATGCATTTGATGTTGTAGTTCCATCACTGCCAGGATTTGGTTTTTCAGGTAGATCATCAAGACCAATAGGCCCTCGTAAAATGGCAAGTATTTTTAATACACTTATGACAAATAAATTAGGATACCAAAATTATATTTCTCAAGGTGGAGATTATGGAGGGGCAATTTCATCATGGTTAGGATATGATTTTCCAAAAACATGTGTTGCAATTCATATAAATATTTTAATTGTTCGACATCCAGATGGCCCACAAACAGAAGAAGAAAATAAATGGGAAAAAAAGTTTATTAAAGACCAAAAAATTGAAGACGGATATAGAACACAACAAGCGACTAAACCTCAAACTTTAAGTTATTCAATGATGGATAGTCCTGTAGGAGTAGCAGCTTGGATTATTGAAAAAATGAGAAGCTGGTCAGATATTGAAGATGGCAATATTGAGAGCGTTTATTCAAAAGACACTCTTTTATCAAATATTATGATTTATTTGGTTACAAAAACTTTTAATACCGCATCATGGATTTATTATGGAAGAAGAGAAGAAGGAGGAAGATCTCTTCCTAAGGAAGGTTTGCCAATTAAAATACCTACAGCTATTGCCAAATTTCCTAAAGAATATTTAGAATGGGCTCCCAGATCTTATGTGGAAAGAATTTATAATGTAAAAAGATGGACAGAAATGTCTAAGGGTGGACACTTTGCTGCATTGGAACAACCAGATGTATTAGTAAATGATATCATAGAATTTTCTAAAGAAATTTAAATGAGCTCTGAAACTGTAAAATTTAATTGGTCATGCAGACACACATGGAAAAAAAGTGCAAAAAATACCGCTTGGTGTGTTTTGGGCTGTTCGATTGGTGATTTTGGCACAATTCTGTATTTTCAAATAACACAGCTTGATTTTCCAGTATTAAGTATAATGATATTAGCAATAATTAATGGTTTAGTAACCAGCATAGCTCTTGAAACATTTATTTTAATAAGACAAAATTTTAGATTTAATAACGCAATTAAAACTGCATTTGGAATGAGTTTCTTATCGATGATTGCAATGGAAATATCAATGAACCTCACAGATTATTTATTAACAGGCGGAGCAAAGCTAACTTGGTGGGTGGTACCCATTATGCTTTTAGTAGGATTTCTAACACCATGGCCCTATAATTATTTTAAACTAAAAAAATACAATATTTCTTGTCATTAAATTTATGGATCAACAAATAATATATTATTTAACATCAGTAGTTCTTGGAGTTATGCTATTTTTCTCATTTGTGATTGCACCTACAATTTTTAAAGTTCTTGATGAAAATTATGCTAGAAAATTTATTAGAAAAATTTTTCCACTTTACTATAGCTTTTGCTTAATAATTTTATTTATTACTAGTCTACTATATATATATTTTTTTCCAGTGAGTTATGAGTTTTATATTTTGCTATTTTTAGTTATTTTATTTAGTATTTCATTATTTGTTCTAATGCCAATGATTAATACGTTTAGAGATAACAAATTAGAAAAAAAATTTAAAATTACTCACACAATGTCTGTTTTAATTAATTTTATACAAATGATAGGACTTATAGTAATATTATTTTAAATGAAAAAGATATTACTTGTTATTTTTTTTATATCGTTATTCTCTAATTTATTTGCTGGAGTTATAACTGTTACATCGGGATCGTCAGACAATTTAAAAGTAACAGATGGAGATACTATAGTTTTAAATGGGAAAAAAATCCGTTTTTCTGGAATTGACACTCCTGAAATAAATCAAACATGTATAAAAAACTTTAAAATTGAAAAATGTGGTGTTATTGCAAAAAATTTATTAATAAAAAAAATTAGCCAGTCCAAAGTTGAATGTATTGAGGAAGGAAAGGACTATTTCAATAGAATTTTAGCAGAGTGTTTTGTTGAGAATGAGAGTCTTTCTAAATATCTTGTCAGAAATGGTTATGCATTTGCATATCAAAAATATTCAAAAAAATTTATTGAAGATGAAAACTTTGCAAAGAAAAACAATTTAGGAATATGGGCTACTACTTTTCAATATCCTTGGGAATATAGAAAAACTATTAAATATTTAAAAAAAGGTGGAAATTTAATATTTATCCGTCATTCTTTAGCACCTGGTAATGGTGATCCTTCTAATTTTGAAATAGATGAATGTAGTACACAACGAAATCTTAATAATAATGGAATAGCTCAGTCTAAAATTATTGGTTCGTTTTTTAAAAAAAACAGGATTAAATTTGAAGAAATCCTATCGAGTGAGTGGTGCAGATGTAAGGACACAGCAAAGTTAGCATTTAAAAGTTTTAAAACTTTTGATGCATTAAACTCATTTTATGATGTTAAATTTGCAGATAACAAATCAAAGCAGTTAGAGGATTTGCAAAAATATATAAATCAATGGGATGGTAAAAAAAACCTAGTATTTGTTACCCATTTTGTTGTTATATCCTCAGTTTTGAACAAAGGATCCGCTTCTGGAGAGATATTGATAACTGATAGAAATTTTAACTTGCTAGCTACTATAGAAACTATGTAAAGTAATTTAGTATTTATGTCTTTCTTAAATCATAATCAAATTGAAGATTATAATAACAAAGGCTATGTCTCTCCAATTAATATATTTTCTGAACAAGAAGCTAAAGAGATAAGAGAAGAAATAGAAAAAATAGAGAAAAAATGGCCGGATGCATTAACTGGTTTAAATAGAAATTATGTTCATTTAATTTCACCAGTTTTTGATAAAATATGTCACAACTCCAAAATTTTGGATGCTGTAGAAAGTTTGATAGGAAAAAATATACTAATTTGTGGAACAACTTTATTTATTAAAAACGCAAATGAAAAAGGTTTTGTAAGCTTTCATCAAGATGCAAAATATATTGGTTTAGAACCTTATAATTGGGTTACAGCTTGGGTTGCTGTTACAGATGCAAATGAAGAAAATGGCTGTATGAGAATGTGGTCAGGATCTCATAAAAATGAGCTTCAATATCACAACGAAAAATTTAATGAAAATAATCTTTTAACAAGAGGTCAAACTGTTGAAGATGTTCCTTTAGAGAAAACAGATCCAATAATACTCAATTCTGGTCAAATGTCTTTGCATCACCCAAAGATAGTTCATGGGTCTGGTCTAAATAAAAGCAATGATAGAAGAATTGGATTTGTGATTCAAAGTTATATTGGTAGTGATGTAGAACAAGTTTTAGGAAAAATGTATGTGCAAAAAGCAAGAGGAGAAGATACCTACTGCTATCACCAGTATGCTAATAGACCTTTAGATTTAATGAGTGAAAAAGATATTAATTTTAGAAATAAAGCTAATGATGAACTTTCAAAAATTTTTTATAAGGATGCGGCAAAAAGAGGGAGATTTTAATTAAAAAAGCTTTCCATAGATATATTTCTAGTTTAAGTAGATGCAATGAAAAACAAGAACTTTGGTTTTGGAACTCAAATAAGAAAATCACCTTTTTTTGATGCAACGGTAAGATGGGGTGCTACAGGTTTTTCAGTATATAATCATATGTACATACCTAGAGACTTTGGTAGTCCTGAACAAAATTTCTGGAATTTAGTTAATACAGCAATTCTTTGTGATGTTTCTGTTGAAAGACAAGTAGAAATCACCGGACCTGATGCTTATAAATTTATTCAATTGTTAACTCCAAGAGACTTGTCAAAATTATCAGTTGGCCAGTGTAAATATGTTTTAATTGTTAATAATGAAGGTGGAATATTAAATGATCCAGTACTGTTAAGATTAGCTGAAAATCATTTTTGGCTTTCTTTAGCAGATAGCGATGTTTTATTTTGGGCTCAAGGAGTAGCATTAAACTCTGGTTTAGACGTTAAGATTACGGAACCTGACGCCTCACCTTTACAATTACAAGGCCCAAATTCAGGTGAAATAATGGCCAAACTATTCGGAGAAGAAATTAAAGAACTTAAATATTATTGGTTAAAAGAATTAGATTTAGATGGAATTCCATTGATAGTTTCAAGAACAGGTTGGTCTAGTGAATTAGGTTATGAATTATTTTTAAGAGATGGATCAAAAGGAGATGATCTATGGGAAAAAATAATGACCGCTGGAAAAAATTTTGATCTAAAACCTGGTCACACGTCATCAATCAGAAGAATAGAAGGGGGCATGTTATCTTATCATGCAGATGCTGATATTAATACAAATCCTTATGAGCTTGGATTAGATAGATTAGTGTACTTAGAATCTGAAATAAATTTTGTTGGAAAAGAAGCTCTTAAAAAAATAAATAAGGAAGGTGTTAAAAGAAAACAAGTTGGATTAGAAATTAAATGTGATCCTTTAGAAGGTCCCAATACAATTTTTTGGCCTTTACACAAGGATAATAAAAAAATTGGTAAGGTCACATCAGCAGTTTATTCACCGAGACTAAAAAAAAATATAGGTCTCGCAATAGTTGATTCTGATCAATCTAATTTAGACAATCAGTTAAAAGTAGAAATTGATGGAAAAAGTTTTGATACAACGGTAGTTCAAAAACCTTTCTTTGATCCTAAAAAACAAATAACATCAGCAAAAATATAATTTTTATTTTTTGTATATAATGATTTTATGACAAACTTAAATGGAAGCTGTGCTTGCGGAAAGGTAAATTATTCAATTTTAGATAAACCTTTATTTACACAAGCCTGTCACTGTAAAAATTGCAAAAAATCTACAGGATCATCATTCGTTATTCACTCAATGGTTTTAGAAAAAGATTTTAAAATAACAGGAGAAGTTTCATCAACAGATTTACCAACTGGTAGCGGAAAAGGTTATAAAGCTTATTTTTGTGTGATATGCGGTGTATATTTATATTGTCAGTACAATGTTTCTAAAGGTAGGGTTGCTGTGAGAGCTGCAACACTGGACGAACCAATCGAACCCCAAGCACACATATTTGTAAAAGATAAAGATCCTTGGATTGAGCTTCCTAATAAAGACATTTGTCATGATGTTATGTATGATAGAGAAAAAACTTGGCCTCAAGAAAGTTTAGATAGAATAAAATGAAAAAATTCACATTTGTCATAGTTTATATTTTAATAATAATAGCACTTGCTACATTTTTTTATTTGAACGATATGAGTTTGATTTAATCAATTATATTTAATTTAATAAGTTTTTTATTTCCTACTTCTTTGCACCACAGCTCATAAGTTTCACACATTCTCCATAAAAGATTAAAAGCATTTTGGGAATTTGATAACGGAAATGAACTTTTTGCAAAATAGGTTTCTGTATTTTTTGAAAGTTGTTCTATAATTGTTTTTTTTTGTAAATTTAATAAATCTATTGTTTCATTAGGTATCTTATTGCCAGTCTCATTATTTATAAAATTATTTTCTTTAAGTTGCTTTAATAAATCATCATGATATTTGCCACTACTTATGTTGTTATATGTGTCAGAACCAATAAACATCTCAATTGAAACTATATTAGTGATATTTGGATTTCTTTCCTTAATTTCAACAATTTTTTTATAAATTAATTCAGCAACATACAGCATCAAAGGTTTCGATTTATCTATCTTTTTCATTGGATTGATTTAAAAAGCTTCGCTTAATTTATTTAAAGCCATCATGCCAGGATCATCCAGGTCTTTTGTTTTATCCTCAAACATTCTAGCTCTTCCAATTTTAATTTTTTTACCTTTAAAATCATCAAGTGCTTGCTTAGTGGCTGATTTAAAAACTTCAGGATAGTTTTTATTATCTTTAAGTTTCTTAATGACTAAATCTAAAGTATCTGCAATAGTTTTATCGCCTAAATTTGTTTTGCCTCTTTCTAATATTGTTTTTAAAGCAGTTTCTAAGATAGAAATTATATCTTCATGACTACACTCAATTTTCCCTTTTAGATTTTTCGATATATTCATGAATGAAAAAGCAATTAAAGTTCCAAAACTTGAACCAGATCTTTTTACAAATGATTGTGAGCAAATCATAAAATTTGAACCCATATCGTCAGTAAATTTTTCTATATTTGTATTAATATCCTCTATCCCATGAAGAATAGTGACACCTAAATCTCCATCTCCAATTTTACCATCAGCACTATTGAATTCATCATAAGAATTTTTTGCTTCAATAAGTAATTTCTTAAAAATGTTTATAAGTATAATCTTATTTAGCATTTAATATTTCTATATCTTTTCGAATATTTTTTGAGATAATAATATTTCTTTTTAAATTTTTTTTATGTCTTCTAAATTTATTTTCACCAGGGTATAAAATTTCTTTTACACCTTTTATTTTAGGTAATCTTTTTATTCTTTTAATATTTTCTTTTATTCTTTGAGAATAATTTCCTATAAATAAATTAGGTTTTAATACAAAGAACAAATGACCAATATTTTGTGGTCCTGAGAAATCATCAAATGGATCTTTTACTTTCCCCCCGTGATTACCTCCAGTTAATACACCGCTTAATATATCAACCATCCAAGCAAATCCTGATCCTCTGAATCCAGCGATTGGCAATTGTACTCCCGCTAATGCTTTTAGTGCATCTGTAGTGGGTTTCCCATATTTATCTAATGCAACACCTTCTGGTATTTTTTTTTTATTTCTTGCCGCTACTCTAATTTTTCCTCTATTGATTATTGAAACTGATGAGTCAAATATAAAGGGAATTTTATTTGATGTTGGAGTGCCAAAGCACACTGGGTTTGTTCCAAATAAACTTTTTCTTGCACCAAATGGAGCAATTGCAGGGGGCGCATTTGTAAAACAAAAAGCAATTAAATTTTTTTTAACAGCTTGTTCAGCGTAATATCCTGATAATCCATAATGACCACTGTTTTTAATACCAACCAAACCAATACCTGTTTTTTTTGCATTTTTTATTGCTTGTTTAATTCCAACTTCACCAGCAACAAATCCAATACTATTATTTGCATCCACATGAGAAATAGAGGAGGAAATTTTTTTAATCTTAATTTTTGGTTTTGGATTAATCAATTTTTTATTAATTCTATCACAATACATTTTAAGTCTCGCCAAACCATGCGAAGGTGCACCGATTAGTTCAGCATTAATAATAGCTTTTGCGGATATTTTTGAATGATTAGAGCTCATTCCATGTTTTAAAAAAATTTTATAAACTAATTTTTCTACTTCTTTTGCATTTCCCATAAAGCATCCTGACTTAAAAAATATATTTTACCAGTTACAGAGTGGACTTGTATATCTCTTATACGTCCAATTTGATTTTTAAATATTACGTCTTCCTTGACATTTTCAATATCAGAAAAGTCTAGTTTTCTTAAAGACATGTCCTTTAAAGAAGTAATCAATGCTGATCCATTCCATTCTTTAAATTCATTTCCTTTGTAAATTGTAATTGCACTGGTTGCTATTGAAGGAACCCAGTAGTGAATAGCCTTTGTGAAACCAGGTTTCCACTTTGGACCAATTTTTGTTCCATTGTAATTAGTTCCTCCCCAACCTAAAATTTTCCAACCATAATTTTCACCTTTTTTAACTTCACCAAACCAATCACCACCTTTAGCCCCGTGGTTACTTATGTAAATTTTATCATCAAATGGAGATAAAGTTAGACCTTGAGGATTTCTAACTCCTATTTGATAAATTTCAGGAAGCCACTTTGGTTTATCTAAAAATTTGGGATTATCTTTTGGTATACTTCCATCTAAATTAATTCTGATAATACTGCCTGGATGCTTACTTGCGTCTTGTGCAATCATTCCTTCACCTCTTTCACCAGCTGAGGCAAATAAATATTTTCCTTTAATGGCTAATCTTGATCCAAAATGATAACCAGAATCTATCGGTGGATTAGCCTGAAAGATGTTTTCAAATTTTATTTCAGAATTATTAAATTCGCCTTTAGCAATTGAGGTACTTGTTTTCCAATCACCTCGATTTTCCGAGTATGATACCCAAACAATGTTATCTTGATAAATGATATCAAGGAGACCACCTTGCCCATATTCTAAAAATCTCAAGTTATGTTTAATAATATTTATTTCTTTAGTTTTAATATTAACTAATTTAATAGACCCACTTTGTTCAGTTACCAGCAAATGATCATTATCAACAAATGTAGAACCCCACGGTTTATTTAATGAAACTAATTTATCAAGTTTAAATTCCTCTGCTTCAGCTGATAGAGAGAGAAAAAAAAGAAATATTATTAACCTTTTCCACGCCATGGAATAGTTTTATCTATTATTTTTCTTAATGTAACGTCGAATAATAGTCCCAGCATACCCATGATAAAGATCGTTATCCAAATTACCTCATATTGAAAGTATTTTTTAGCAACATTTTCAACAAATCCAATACCTGTTGTTCCAGCCAAAAATTCAGCAGCAACTAGTGTCCCCCAACACATTCCAACTGCCACTCTAATTCCAGTTAATATTTCAGGTAATGAATTTGGAAATATAACATGTCTTAAAATTTGTCTTTTTGATGCTCCAAGTGAGTGCGCTGCATGTATTTTAGAAAGTTGGGTTCCGGATGCACCAGCTCTAGCAGAAATTATCATTATAGATAATGAAACCATAAATAATAAAAATACTTTACCTGTATTATCAATACCTAAAACCGAGATTATAAGAGGAGCCCATGCCAAAGGTGGAACTGGTCTATATAGTTCTATTAATGGATCAAAAAAACCTTTTGCAAATCTATTTAGCCCCATAAATAATCCTAATGGTACTCCAATAATAATTCCAAAAACTAGTCCAAGAAACACTCTTAGAAATGAATCCCATATATGACCAACAGGAACTGGAATTTTAAATAATTTAAATTCTCCTGTTACAAACTTTAGAACGTTGCTCTTAAAGTTTTCTTTTATCTTTCCGTCTTTTGTATGAACTGGATACTCACCAGGCATCACATCTGCTATCCAATCAGGAAGTAAGAAACCAAATATTTGACTTACATCCATCATTTCAAACCATAAGAGCGGTACATTTTTATAACCAACGCTTGGTTTTAACATTAACGAGAACTTATTAAGTGTATCAGAAGGTTTTGGCAACCATCTACCCGAACCTTGCTCTGAGCAGCTCGGACCACTTGAAACAATTGTTCCAGCAGGAAACAGGAATATATCAATATATCTTAGCCCACCTTGTTGAGCTTTTTGAACTTGATCAAACTCTATAATTGCGTTTTTCATTTCATTTAAAGCTGTTGGAGGATAAATACTTGCATACTCTATTCTTCTTGCAATTTTGAGAATATTTTTTGCATAATTTGAAGCCACTTCTCTAGTATCTTCTAAGCCATTTCTATAAATTTTTATTTGTTCCTTAATCTTTTGAATATTATTTTTGAATTGAGGGTTATGGTTTCTTAATTTAAAAAATTCATCATTAATTAATTTTAATTCTTTTGCAGCCGCATCAAATTTTAAACCTCTTGATGTTTCTGGCACTAAAGGAACTTCTACAGTATTTTCTATTGCAGTCCCTGATGATCCCCATCCACCTTGTTCCTGAATGGCTTTAAGTCTTTCACTTTTCGACTCTTCAGTTTCATTTGGATAGTTCGGATCCTTAAATTTTGCTGATAGAATTTTTATTTTATTTGTTATTTCGTCTATTTTTATTTTAGTTTTTGTTTCTATTAAATTTTCATTAGTTAATAATGGAATTAATTTATTTGTGTCGTTTAAAAATTTAGATAATACTAATTTCTCTTCTGGATTTATTTCTTCTGAGTTTTGAATCTCATTATAAAGTAATAACAAGTTCTTATTTTCCTTTTTGATAATTGATGTACTTTTAAATTCTCTCTCAACAATTGGAAATTGATATTTAAGCCCCAATAAAGATTCATTTACTTTTGCGACTTGGCACAATTCATTTGCTGATTTTGGATAAAAAGCTTTTGCTATATCCCAAGAGTAATATAGCCATACAAGTAAAAGGAAACTACTACCAACAATTATCCAATGTGTTCCACCTTTTGATCTTTCAGGATTTCCAAAAACTGCATCAACCTTTTCAGTTTTAATTAGTCTTCTGCCATATAAAATACATCCAATTACTGCAAAAAATATTAAGAAAGTTACAATTTGTGTGAACATTTAAATATCTTTACCCATAATTTCTTCTTCCATGTTCCAAATCATTGTAAGAATTTCTTCTCTTTTTTCTGAAAACTCTTTATTTTTTTTAATTTCCCTTAAATCATCTGTTAATCCCATAGATGCAAAAGGAAGATGATATTCTTTATGAATTCTACCTGGTCTTGGTGCCATAACATATAATCTTTCACCTAGAAGCAATGCTTCTTCAACAGAGTGAGTAATTAAAATTATAGTTTTTCCAGTTTCTTTCCAAATTTTTAATACTAAAGACTGCATTTTTTCTCTAGTTAAAGCATCTAAAGCTCCAAGCGGTTCATCCATTAATATTAAATCAGGGTCATTTATTAAACATCTCGCAAGCGCAACTCTTTGCTGCATACCACCTGATAATTGATATGTTGGAGTGTTTCCAAATCCTTTAAGCCCCACAATATCTAACCATTCGTCAACCTTTCTTTGAGTTTCAGCAGGATCTTTTTTTTTCATTCTTAACCCAAAGTTCACATTCTCAGCTACTGTTAGCCATTCAAATAAAGCACCTTGTTGAAAAACCATTCCACGTTCAACACCGGGTCCATCTATTTCTTTATTGTTTAAAATAAGATTTCCAGATGTAGGTTTAATGAAACCAGCAGCTATATTTAAAAGAGTAGTTTTACCACAACCTGATGGACCAAGAACTGTTAGAAGTTCTCCTTTTTTTAATGTAAAATTTAAATCCTTTAAGGCATGGACAGTTTCACCCTTAGGAGTTTTAAAAATCATATTCAAATCTTGGGAAATTAAATCTGTCATATGAAAATTATATAAGATTATTTACAAAAAAATAGGCACCAATTAAATAAACTGGCGCCTATTAAATATTTTAATACCTAAATTATAAAGGTAAAAAACTAGTATCTACAGCACCATTAGGCGTGCCCATTCCTTTTAGGAACCCGTCTAAGTTACCACTTTCCATAGATGCTTTTGTTTCAGCAGGTGTTAGAAATTTAAATCCACTTAAAGTTTCTTTCATATCACCAACTGCCATTTCAGAAGCTTTTGACATAGAATTCATATCACTTTTTCCAGCTCTATATCTTGCATTTGCTTCATGTGTTACTTCTACAAAAGTTCTTAGCATACCAGGATTTTCTTTCATAAATTTATCTGTTACAGACGTGATATCTATTCCTAAGATACCTGCATCTCTTGCTTCTTGAACTGTTAAAAGTCTTGATCCAATAGCAACTGCAGCTTTAATAGAATTTCCACCAAATAAACATGCCATTACAACATCACCACTAACTAATGCAGCAGCACCTTCTTCAGGATCCATTTGAATTATATCCATTTTACTTCTATCAGCTCCGACAACCTTCATACTTTCATCAAATACATACTCAGCCATTGTTCCAAGTGGAACAGCAACTTTTTTACCTTCTAATTCAGATGCGTTTGCTTTAGTAATTCCGGATGCATTAGAGGTAACACAAGTTGTTCCTCCCATTCCGTATTCCATAGCAATATCAACTAATTTAATAGGCGCTTTTGATTTTACAGCGTTTATAAATGGAACTAGACCTTGTGAATAAGATATATCAATATCTCCAGCAAGCATTGCATCAGTCATTGCTCCACCATTTGTAAAGTTTGTCCATTTTACAGGAACACCAAGAGCTTTTTCAAAATTTTTCTTTTGCATATCCTCTAGGTTTGGACTTGGCCATTCTAAGAAATATGCAACTCTAACTTCGTTCGCAGCAGCATTAGCAACTGACATGCTTAAGTTAAAAGCAACAAGTAATCCAAGAATGAATCTCAATGTTTTTTTCATTTATTCCCCTTGTTAATTAAATTTAATTGTACTTATTAAAGTTTAAATTTATTGTTATGTAAATGATGAAAAGCTCATAACGGATATGATTAATTTTTAAATACAACTAATAGTTGTGATGTTTTGTCTTACTCATCAATTTATAATTTTCTAGTTAAAATTATAAATTTAGTCTACTAATCTTTTATTAACATTTAAAATTATGAGTTCAGAAAAAACATCAATGCCAAATTCTCTAAACGAGCATTGGATGCCGTTTACTTCGAATAGAGACTTTAAAGAAAGACCAAGATTAATAACAAGCGCCAAAGGTGTCTATTTAAAAAATCATGAAGGCCAAACTCAAATCGATGCAAGTTCTGGATTATTTTGTAATCCTCTAGGTCATGGAAGAATAGAAATCATTGATGCAATTACAAATCAACTAAAAACTTTAGATTACGCCCAACCCTTTCAACAGGGTTTTGGTGGATCATTCGAATTAGCTACAAGAATTGCTAAACACACTCCAGGAAACTTAAATAGAATTTTTTATACAATATGTGGTTCAACTGCAGTTGAGACTGCTATTAAAATTAGTGTTGCATATCATAAAGCTCGAGGAGAAGGTCAAAGATTTAGATTTGTTGGAAGAGAACGAGCTTATCATGGAATGAACATTGGAGCTACATCAGTTGGAGGCATGATAAATAATGTTAAAACTTACGCAAGTGTATTAATGCCTGGTGTAGTACATATGAGACACACACATTTAGATGATCACAAATTTATTTCAGGCCAACCTGAAACAGGAATGGAAATTGCTAATGATCTTGAAAGAATTTGTACAAATTTTGGATCTGAAAATATTGCTGCATGTATAGTTGAGCCTATCGCTGGATCTACTGGAACTTTAGTTCCTCCAGTTGGTTACCTACAAAGATTAAGAGAGCTTTGTGATCAACATAATATTCTTTTAATATTTGATGAAGTAATAACAGGTTGGGGTAGAACAGGTTCTGCTTTTGGAGCTCAAGAGTTTGGTGTAACTCCTGATATTATTACTATGGCTAAAGCTACCACAAATGGAATTGTTCCGTTTGGAGTAGTTGCATGCAAAGAAGAAATTTATGATACAATATTAGATGCTTCTCCTAAAGGAGCTGTTGAACTATTTCATGGTTATACTTACTCAGGAATTCCAATATCTGTAGCAGCAGCATTAGCAGTTCAGGATATATTTGAAAAAGAAGATATCTTTAATAGAGCAAAAGATTTAGCACCTTATTTTCAAGAAGGTTTATTTTCACTAAAAGATATAGATGTCGTGGAAAATATTAGAGGATATGGAATGATGGGTGGTATCGATATTAGAAAAGATACAAGACCAGGAAAAGCTGGTCTAGAAACCTTTAAACATTGTTATGAAGCAGGAGTAAATTTTAAAGCTACAGGTGATGCATTAATAATTGCACCGATGTTTATATGCGAGAAAAAGCATATTGATGAGATCATAGAAAAATTAAGAACTGGAATTACGAATTATAGCAAAAGTAAAAAAAATTAATTTTCATATATGAAAATTGGTATCCCAAAAGAAATTAAACCCCAAGAGAATAGAATAGGATTAACACCAGAGAGTGTTAAAGTTTTAGTATCAGACGGACATGAAGTTTTAGTTGAAAATAATGGCGGTTATGAAGCTGGTTTTTATAATGAGCAGTATAAAAGTGCGGGTGCTAAAATAATAGATAGCGCATCTGATATTTTTAATGATGCTGATATAATAGTAAAAGTAAAAGAACCTCTTTCAAATGAAGTTAAAATGATTAGAGAAAATCAGATTGTATTTACTTATCTTCATCTCGCTGCTGCAAAAGAATTAACACAAGGTTTAATAAATACTAAATCAGTATGTATAGCTTATGAAACAGTTACAGATAATAATGGAAGACTTCCATTGCTTGCACCAATGAGTGCTGTTGCAGGAAGAATGTCAGTACAAGCAGGTGCTCATTGTTTAGAGAAAAACCAGAAAGGTAGAGGTCTATTGCTAGGAGGTGCTCCTGGAGTTGAACCTGGAAACGTTGTTATATTAGGTGGAGGTGTTGTTGGAGAAAATGCAGCCATTATTGCAACTGGTATGAAAGCAAAAGTTCATATTGTTGACAAATCAGAAGCAAGACTTAAACAATTAAGCGAAATGTTCGGAGATAAAATTATTCCAGAACATAGTGATAAAATAGATTTAGAAAAATTAATTTCTGATTGTGATTTATTAGTCGGTGGAGTTTTAATTCCTGGAGCAGAAGCTCCAAAGTTAGTTACTAAAGATATGTTAAAAAAAATGAAAAGAGGATCAGTAATTGTTGATGTGGCCATAGATCAAGGTGGATGTGTTGAAACTAGCAAACCTACTACTCATGCTGAACCAACATATATAGTAGATGATGTTGTTCATTATTGTGTAGCAAATATGCCAGGGGGAGTACCAAGAACATCAACTCTAGCGCTAAACAAAGCTACACTTCCTTTTCTCTCAAAACTTGCAAAAGATGGCTATATAAAAGCATTAAGAGATGATCCACACTTCCTCGCCGGCCTCAATGTTCATAAAGGAAGTGTTACATATAAAGCAGTTGCAAATGTATTTGGCCACAGTTATGTTTCTCCTGAAAAAATAATTAATTAAAGCGGAATTTAATTTATGAGTTATAGACCATTACCAGACGGGGTGACAATCAAAAGATCTCCAATTGAAGGACTAGGACTTTACGCGACAGAAGATATTCCAGAAAATACTTTCATCGGACTCACACACATATTAGACGAAAGATTTGAAAATAATTACTTAAGAACTCCACTAGGTGGATTTTACAATCACTCAGATACACCAAATGTTAGAAGAATGATTACCAATAAACTTCCAACTTTAAAATTTGGTGATCCAGCTCCAATGCCAGATGACAAAAGTGAGGTGGTAAATATTGAGGGCTCAAAGGAAGATATGTACCCAACGACTTATGCGAGGTTCATGTATATGGTAACTATTAGAAAAATTAAAGCTGGCGAAGAACTAGCCGCTAATTATAATTTATATACCTATCCAAAGACAGGCGTAGGAATTCAAATGATTTAATGATCAAAAAATTACCTAACAGTTGCAAGGTTGTTGTAATTGGGGGAGGGGTAATTGGATGTTCTGTTGCATATCACTTAGCAAAATTTGGTTGGAAA
>CABYUS010000007.1 GCA_902522225.1 uncultured Pelagibacteraceae bacterium | reverse complement strand
AAAGAAATTGTTGGCAGAACAACATCAGGTAATTATTCATTCAATTATGGTAAAAATCTAGCATTTGGTTATGTGAAAACAAAATTTCTGAACGGCAATAATAGTAATAAAAATTTTTACATTGAGATCGAAAAAAAATTGTACCAGGCTCAAATATTAGATAAACCTCTAAACAAAAGTAATTTTAAAAGCATATAATAAAGTTTACACTTTATTTTCTTAATTCCTCTAAAGATAAATGACATCTTATTAAATTACCGTTATCAGCTTTGATCCATGGTGGAGTCTCATTCTTGCATATATCACCGATGACTTTTGGGCATCGACCTTGAAAGCTACAACCTTTTTCTGGAGGTCTATCTTCTACAATATCTTCTGCTACTAATTTTGGTTTAATATCCGGATCTGGCTCTAAGACAGCTCCAAGTAAAACTTCTGTGTAAGGATGTGATGGTGTTTGGTAAACATTTTTAGATGGACCTATTTCACATAATCTTCCTTGATATAAAACTGCAACTCTATCACTAATTGCTCTTACTACTGCTAAATCATGAGAAACAAAGATATATGTTGTTCCAAAATCTTCTTTTAATTGTTGTAATAAATTAAGTACTGCGGCTTGAACAGAAACATCTAATGCTGATGTTACCTCATCACATAAAATAATATCTGGTTTTGCTGCAAAAGCTCTTGCTACAGCAACTCTTTGTTTTTCTCCACCTGATAATTGTCTAGGGTATCTAGTCATATAAAATTCACCTAGTCGTACTTTTTCTAAAATATCTATAATATTTTTTTTAAGTTCATCACCAGACATACCAAAATACAATCTAAGTGGCTGAGCAATAATTTGTTCTACAGTATGGTTAGGATTTAGTGACTCATCAGGGTTTTGGAAAATTAATTGGATAGCTCTTAAATCATTTGGGTTTCTATGTTTAACATCTGGTTGTAATATTTTCTCTTTACCAAATTTTATATTACCATCTTTTGTTTTAAGTAATCCAGCAATTGATTTAAGAATTGTAGATTTACCACTTCCTGATTCTCCAACTAAAGCAATCGTTTCGCCTTTGTTGATATCTACATTAATACCTTTAACTGTAGGATTATCATCTGTGAATCGGTTTAAAATTTGATCCAGTAATTTTTGCTTAGCATAACTAATAGATACATCTGTTAAATTTAAAATTTCATTAATTTGAACTTTTTTATCATTTCTAGTAATTACGTTTTCTTTATTTTTTGTTTCTATTAACTCTTTATGCTTAAAGCATCTTACGCTAGTTTTTAGTTCCTCTAAATATTCAAGTTGAGGAGAATTTAACTTACATTTTTCTTCTGAAAGACTGCATCTATCAAAAAAACTACACCCTTTTTTTATAGTTCCTGGTTGAGGTTGACTTCCAGGCATAGAATGCGGAAGACCAGCTAATGAAAGCTTAGGTATCGATTTTAATAATCCAAAAGTATAAGGATGTATTGGATTTTTTAATACACTTCTAACTGGACCATCTAAGACTATCTCACCTGCATACATTACAATAATTCTGTCACTAACTTGCGCAATAGCACCAAGATCATGACTTACATATACCATTGATGTGCCAGTATCTTTTGCAATAAATTTTAATAATTCTAATACATGTGCTTGAGTAGTAACATCCAAGCCTGTTGTTGGCTCATCCAATAAAAGTAATTCAGGTGTGCCCGCGAGCGCCATAGCAACAGCAACACGTTGTTGTTGTCCTCCTGATAATTCATGAGGGTATCTCAAAGCCATCGTTTCTGGCGAGGGAAGTCTTACTTTGTTCAATAATTCTGATATTTTTTTATCTCTATCAATTTTATTTAAATCTGTGTGTAATCTTAAAGCTTCATCAATTTGATAACCAATTTTTAAATTAGGTGTTAATGCTTGACCTGCATTTTGAGGTATCATTGCAATTTTACGACCTCTTATTTTTTCTAAGGCTCTTCCATCCATTTTAAGCAAATCATTTGAATTGAATGTGCATTCACCACTAGTTGTAAAAAGACCATGTTTTATATAGCCCATCATTGCTAGTGCTAATGTACTTTTCCCAGATCCAGATTCTCCTACTATTCCTACAGTTTCACCTCTTTTAATTTCTGTAGTTATGTTTTTAAGTATCGATATTTCCTCACCTTTTTGACTTCTAAAACCAATAGATAAGTTATTAATTTTTTGAACTACATTTTCCATTAAACTGGAGCCTTTGTGGATCTATCAATTCCAAGTGCTTTAGCAAATGCATCAGCTGTTAAATTAATTCCAATAATTAAAGTACTTAATCCAACTATAGGTGCGATTACTGCCCAATAAGCAAAGGACATTAATCCTCTAGCATTTGATATCATTAACCCCCAATCAGGAGTAGGAGGACTAACACCAAAACCCAAAAAAGATAAAGAACTGAAACCAAGTAACATCCACGACCATCTCATTGCACCTTCTACTAAAATAGCATCTCTCACGTTAGGAAGTATTTCATTCCATATAATTGACATATTTGAATGACCTCTTGCTCTTGCTGAAATTATAAAATCTTTAGCAATAACATCATGAGTTGCAGCTCGTGCAACTCTAACAATTCCTTTTCCATAAAAAAATCCAAGAGCAGGAATTAATACTTCTATTGATGTCCCAAGAAGAGATACAATCAATAACATTGCTAGTATCCAAGGTATTGAAAGGAAGGCATCAACAATTCTCATTACAACATCATCAATTTTACCACCAACCAATCCACAAAAAATTCCTAATAATCCTCCCCAAAATAATGCAATTAAAGAACCAAAAAAAGTAACTGTTAGTGCAATTCTACCACCGAGGATAGTTCTAGAAAAAACATCTCTTCCTAAACTATCAGTTCCAAACCAAAATTCTGAAGAAGGTTCTTGAAGCATTAAAGTTGGATCAATTGCTTTATAGTCATAAGGAGCTAAATATGGACTTAGAAGCGCCAAAGAAACATGAAAAATTAAAATAACCAAACCAATAAGACCTGAGGGTCTAGAAGCCATAGTACCCAATACCTCAAGTATTTTAGCAGATGTACTTTTTGGATTTTGTTTAATATTTTCCATCTTATTTTCTAATCTGCAGTGTTTTTAATCTAGGGTTTAACATCAAAGTCATTAAATCGGCTATTAGGTTTATACCTACATAAATAGTTGCAAGTATAATTGCTAAAGCTTGAACAGTTGGTAAGTCTCTATTAGATATCGACTCTATAACTAATCTGCCAAGGCCAGGGTAATTAAAAACAACTTCAGTAACAACCACCCCACCAAGAAGCCATGCGATTGTTAAAGCAACAACATTAATTGCTGGTAACAATGCATTCGGCAATACATGTTTAAAAACCATTTTCCAGTATGGCACACCTTTTAATATTGCCATTTGAACATAATCACTAGCCATTACCTGAATTACACTTGATCGAACCATTCGAGCCATGTGAGCAGTCATTATCATCGAAATTGCAACAACAGGTAAAATAATATTTGGTAGTAATTCAAAGAAACTGACATCAGTAGGAACAATTACAATGCCAGGTAACCACTCTAACCAGATTGCAACTATCAAAATCAACAAAGTAGCGCTTATGAACTCAGGTATTGTCATTGAAAATATTGCGATAGTAGAAATTATTATATCTGGAAGCTTGTCTCTCCAAAGAGCAGTAATAATACCTAATAATACGGCTATAGGTATTCCAATTAAAATTGAAGCTGACGCTAGAACCATAGAATTTTTAATTTTTGGTCCAAGAACTTCGTTAATTGGCATTTGACCACTTAAGGAATAACCAAAGTCACCTTGAATAACATTATAAGCCCAACTCAAATATCTTTCATGGGCTGGGATATTTAATCCTAGTCTTTTGTAACAAGCCTCTAAGGCTGCACCATATGCTTCACGTTCAAGATAAGTTGTACATGCATCACCTGGTAATACTTCTGTTCCAGCAAATGTAATAAGGGATACTATAAATAATGTAATTAACCCTAATAAAATTCTTTTAATAATTAAAAAAAACATAATTAAATTTCAGCACCTATCTTTTAATTTAATTATTAGTAAATGAAAGTGTTTAAAGGCCGCTTAATGCGGCCTTTAAACTAATAAGTATTAGTCAACTTTTACTTTATGCCATCTAACTGAGAATACTTCAACCTCATCAAGATTTTTAACTCTTGAACTCGTAACCACTAATTTTGATACGTGGTAAGGAATCATAGTTCCGCTTTCTTCCCATAATGTTTTCTGAGCATTTCTGTAAGCTTTTCTTCTTTTGTTAAAATTAAGCTCACCTCTAGCATCTGCTAGATTTTTATCAAATGAAGGACTTTTGTAAAAAGACTCATTCCATTTTGCGCTACTATGATAAGCTTCGTGCAAAATACTATCTGCTGGTCTTTCATTCCAACGTGTCATAGCTACTGCTTTTTTCATCCAAGTTTCACTCCAATAACTTTTAGAAGGAGTCATTTTAACTTCAACTCTAATTCCAGCTTTAGCTAATTGTTGTTGTAACACTTCACCGATAGTTGGCCATGTAGGTTCTTTAGTTGAAACGTGAATTACCATATCAAATCCATCTGCGTATCCAGCTTTAGCAAGAAGTTTTTTTGCTTTTTTGATGTCTTGTGGACACTTCATTTTTAATCTGTATTGGTCAGCAGGTGCAACAGGAGTATCACATGATACTGTTGCAGCTCCACCCATAACTAAATCAACAAGCTCTTGTCTATCAACTGCTAGTCTAACTGCTTTTCTAACATCTGCGTTATCAAACGGAGCAGTATCTGTTCTCATAACCATACCTCTCCAGTTTCCAGTAGGTACTACAGTTGTATTAAATTTAGAATTACCATCAAATATCTTCTTCTGAGAGAATGGCACATATCTATTCATATCAATTTGACCTGTTAGAAGTGCTTGTACTCTTGCTTCACCATCAGGAATTGCTATTACTTGAACTTCAGCTAAACCAGGTGCTCCTTCCCAGTAATCAGGATTTGCTTTTAGAATAGTTGTTCCTTCTGCATCAAATTTTTCTACCATAAATGGACCAGTTCCAATTCCAGTTTGTCCAATAGTGTCAGCAGAACCTGAAGGAATCATTCTTAATCTGTAATCTGTTAAATTAAGTGGAAAATCTGCAAATGAAGTATTTAATTTCATTACTACAGTGTGTGAGTCTACTACTTCAATATCTGTAACTGCACTCATTGTTTTTTTTGCAGGAGATCCAATATCTGGATCTTTTACTCTCATTAAAGAGTATTTTACATCTTCTGCATCGAAGTCTGAGCCATCATGAAATTTAACACCTTTTCTAAGTTTAAATGTCCACTCTGTAGCATCAGCGTTTCCTGACCATTCAGTTGCAAGCTCTGCAGATGTTTTTCCTTTAAGATCTTTTCTTAAAAGACGATTTTGTGTCATAATCACCACTTGAAATAGACGACCTTTAGTAATCGCGTCTAGGTTAGTATCTTTTCCAAATCCAAGATCATGTGAAAGTTTGAAAACTCCACTTGATGCGTTACCTAATGAAATCGATACAAATAATGATACCAATGAAACTGATATCAATTTAATAAGTTTATTCATATATCCCCTATGTTTACTTTATTTTTTTTGAAAATCTAACAATTCGGGCTCTATATGGCAACAGTCAAAAAGGTTCACTTTTTACTCACACTTTTGATTAAAATTAACTAAAATTATTAGAATGTTTAACAAAAATAAAAAATACATATTAGATGGTGGAGGTGGACAAACTTTATTAGACTTAGGCTTAAAACCTTTAGGAGCACTTTGGTCTGCAACGGCTTTAATAGATGAAAAATATAATCATCTAGTTAGAAAAATGCATCAACAGTTTATTGACGCTGGATCAGATCTAATTGTAACAAATAATTTTTCAGTAAGAAAAATTAGATTAAAAGAATTTAATAAAGCACATATGTTTGAGGAAGCACTTTTAAAAGCTGCTTTACTTGCAAAAAAAGCAAAAGAAGATTCTGGAAAAAAAGATTTAATCATAGCAGGATCAATGCCTTCAAAAGGAATTATTTATTCAGCACAAAAAATGCTTGATGATAAAGAGGTTTATGAAGAGCATTTTAAAACTGCAGAAATTTTAAATTCTCACGTTGATATATTTTATTTAGATGTTTTAAGTTCAATAAGCGAAGTAAGAATTGCTTTTGATGCTTTAAGAGAATTTAATAAACCAATTTTAATTGGTGCTCATTTTATCAGAGAAGGAGTGCTTCCGTCAGGTGAAACTGTGAGTGATTTAATTAAAATTTCAAAAGATATTAATTGCTGTGGAATAATTGCAGCTTGTACAAATAATGAAGTGATTAAATTTGTACTTCCTGAATTAAGTAAGCAAAATTTACCATTTGGATTTAAAGTAAATGCATGGAAGGAAGTTCCAGAAAATAATCCACAAGATTGGGTTTATAAAACAACAAATCCAGGTGACATGTATGGATCCATTGCAGATCAATTTACACCAGAGGTATTTAAAGACTATGTTTTAAAATCATCTGATACAGGCGCGACACTTTTTGGTGGGTGCTGTGAAATTAAACCAAAGCATATTAAAGCTTTGAAAAATTTGTTTTATTGATAAATTAAAATTTCAAAAAAAACATATGCATGATAGTTTAAAAAATATCAGATTTTCAATTAAAGCTCTTAAATCACAGGGTGTAAGACCTGTAGAATTAGCTAGATCCATTAAAGTGCATCCTCTCACTTATCAAGAACTACCTTATGATCCTGAGTACTCAAATTATGCAGGAAGATTGACTTTGGAAAAGTTAAACACCGCAACACCAGATGAGATGTATTGGAAAGGTAGACAAGAAATTATTTTTAGACATACAGGAGAACATCCATTTCAAATTTCAGGACCTGATGCTCTTAAACTTTTACAAAAGATATTTCCTCGGGATATTTCAAAAGTTAAAAAAGGAAGATGTTCATATCAATTTGCTTGTTACCATGATGGTGGAATTATTACTGATGGTCTCCTATTAAGGGTTGAAGAAAATAAATATTGGTTTGCACAAGCCGACGGAGATTTATTTTCTTGGTATCTGGCTCATTCAGATGGTTTAGATGTTAAAATTTCAGATCCTGATGTTTGGGTAAGTCAAGTGCAGGGTCCAAAATCTATGGAGCTTTTAGAGAAACTAACTAACACAGAAACTGTAAAGACATGGAAATATTTTGATTGGCTTGAAGTTGAAATTGCAAAAGAAAAAATGATAATTAGCAGAACTGGTTTTACCAACGAACTTGGCTGGGAAATATATTTTAGACCTGAAAACAATTCTGAAAAAGTTGGAGATTTAATTTTAAACGAAGGTAAAAAACTTGGTATGATTTTAGTTGCAACCCCTGGTTTTAGATGCAGAAGAATTGAAGCTGGCCTTTTATCAGCTGGCCAAGACTTTTCAAAATATACAAACCCTTTCTCAGTTGGTTTAGGAAAGTTTATTGATTTTGATAAAGAAAATTTTATTGGAAAGAATGCTCTAAGCAAAGCAGACAAAACATGTTTTAGTTGGGGAATAAGAGTTGAGGGTGGAATTGCTATTAAAGGAGAGATTGTTAATTCAAATGGAAAAGAAGTTGGAAAAATTACGTCAAGCACTTGGTCTCCATATCAAGTATGTGGAGTAGGTATAGTTTATTTAAATGACAAAAATTTAACCGCAGGTTCTATTGTTGAAGTAAAATGTACTGATGGAAAAATTCATAAAGGTGAACTTTGTAAATTGCCAATGTATGACCCAAAAGGTGATATAGTTAGAGGTATAAACAAAACAATACCAACAAAACCAGAACCTTGGAGCGGAATAAAAGGTTAGTGAGTTCAGTTACAAAAAAAATAATAGCAGTTGGTGGAGGAGGATTTACTCACAATTCTGATCGTGAATTAGATCAATTTATCTTAAGTCAATTTAGCAAAGAACATCTTAAGATGGGATTTTTAGGTACTGCAAGCAAAGATGATCAATATAAAGTTAACTTATTTTATGAGAGGTTTGATAATCAAAAAAATCAATTATCTCATTTTAATTTATCCAAAAAACTAGATGGTTTTAGAAAATGGTTATTTGAACAGAATATTGTCTATATCGGAGGCGGGAATACAAATTATATGCTTAATCTTTGGTCTGATAATAATCTTAAAGTTATTTTTAAAGAAGCGTATGAAAAAGGAATTATTTTATCTGGCGTAAGTGCGGGAGCAGTTTGTTGGTTTGAATGGATATTAACAGACTCGCTGGGTGATGGTTATCAACCATTAAAAGGCATTGGTTTACTAGAAGGAAGTTGCACACCACACTCTTCAGATTTAAATCGAATAAATGAATTTGAAAATAACATCAAAAACAGCAAATTACCCTCAGGTTTTGCAATTGATGACGGTGTAGCCGTCCTTTTTATTGACGGAAAACCATCTGAGGTTTATTCTACAAGAAAAAGTCATAATGCTTACTTTGTAAATAAAGAAAACAAAATTAGCCTTAACGAATATATTAAAAATATTACATGAGTGAAAATATAGTCCCAAGTAGTAAAATTTTTAGCATTAAAGATGCTAGAGATTTATCAAAAAAAAGACTTCCCAAATTAGTCTTTGATTTTATTGATGGGGCTTCAGGAGATGAAAAACTATCAGAAATTAATAGCAAAGCACTCGATCAAATAAGATTAGAGCCTAAAGTTTTGAGGAATGTAGAAAAAAGAACTCTAAAAAAAAGTTTTTTAAATTATCAATTTGATAATCCATTTGGATTTGCACCAATGGGCATGACCAATTTATCATGGCCAGGAGCTGACGCAATGCTAGCTAAAGAGAGTGCTAAAAATAATATACCTACATGTGTGTCAATGGCATCGACAACAACTTTAGAAAAAATGTATGAGATATCCGAAGGTCATTCCTGGATGCAATTATATATTTTTCAAGATGAAGATTTTGTGATGGAACTATTAGATAGAGCTGAAAAAACAGGTTATGAAGTTGCAATTTTAACAGTTGATGTACCCGTATTATCTAGAAGAACAAGAGATGATAAGAATGGTTTTTCTTACCCTTTTAAAATAGGACCAAAACAATTTTTTGATTTTGCTACACATCCAACATGGTCGTTATCAACTTTATTAAAAGGAATTCCTAAGCCTATGAATTATGTGACTTCAAAAAGTGGGGATGGAATTTTCAAAAGAAAAGAGAGTAGAGGAACCACAGATTTTGATACTTTAAAAAGAGTAAGAGACAAATGGAAGGGTAAACTTATAATTAAAGGAGTAATGTCCCCAGATGATGCGGTTAAAATTAAAGATGCTGGTGCTGATGCAATACAAGTTTCTAATCACGGTGGAAGGCAATTAGATAGTGCAATCGCAGCAATAAATATTTTACCTTTAGTAAGAAAAGCTTTAGGAAACGATTTCCCTTTAATTTTCGATAGTGGAATAAGAAGTGGAAGCGACATAGTACGAGCACTTGCTTTTGGTGCAGACTATGCAATGATCGGTAGACCTGTAATGTATGCTATGGGCGCAGATGGAGCAAAAGGATTAAGAAGAATTGTTGAAATTTTAAAAGAAGAAACAAGTACTACACTTGGATTAGTTGGTTTAAATGATATTAATGATGTTTCTTCAGAAATAGTTGCAGAAAAAATTATAGGTAATACAAGGTATTAATTAATGTCTGATAAAAAAATAAGAGGTGGCTCATTAATTGCTAGAGCTCTAAGAGATAAAGGGATTGAAAAAGTTTTCACCTTATCAGGAGGTTTTTGTAATCCAGCATTAGAAGGATTTATGGAATGTCAGATGGATGTAATTAACTGTCCTCATGAACAGATAGCAGGTCATCTAGCAGATGGTCATACAAGAATTACAAGAAAACCAACAGTTTGTCTTGTCGGTCCAGAAGGTTTTGCAAATGCTGTACCATCAATGATGGAGGCTTGGGGCGAAAGATCTCCCGTAATATTTATTACTGGATCAAGCAGTTTAAAAAGACAAGGCTCAGGTGGCTTTAAAGAAATTGATGATGTTTCAATCGCTGCGCCTTTGACAAAATATAGTGCAAGTATTACAGACGGCACTAGAATTCGTGAATTTGTAGATAAAGCATATAGAATATCAACTAATGGATATCCTGGAGCTGTTCATTTAAGTGTTCCAGTAGATATAATGTTTTCTTCTTTTGAGGAAAATTCTGGATTAGATGAAAGACCATTTTCTCATAGTAAAAAACCAATAGCTAAAGCTTGGCCAGATCCAAATCAACTCACAGAAGTTTTAGAATTAGCATGCAATGCAAAAAAACCAGTTTTAATTGGTGGTCATGGAGTGTGGTGGTCTGAGTCTGAAAAAAAATTAGAAGCTGCAGGTAATAATCTAAATATTCCAATTTTTAATATTCCTTATCATCAAAAATTATTAGGAGAAGAAGCAAATTCTTATATGGGTCTTGCTGACATACACCAGTATCCACCATCAAAATTTGCACTACATGAATCTGATTTAGTGTTAATGGTAGGCGCTAGATTAGATAATCAAATGAATTTTGGAAACCCACCATTATTTCCAGAAACAACAAAACTTGTTTGTGTTAATGGTTCGCATGAGGAAATTGAACTAAATAGAGCTGCAGATATAAATCTTTTATGTGATCCTGGAGTTTTCTTAGATACCTTAGTTAGATTAAAAGAAAATAACAAATGGAATTTAGATAAAAAATGGTTTGATGAAAATAAAAAAGAAAAGAAAAAATGGGTAGATAAATCTTTAGAAGATTTAAGTAAAGAAACAAAAGAAGCAGAAAAAAACGGAGGAAAAATTCACCCATTACAATTAGCTTTAGATGTTCAGGATGCATTGAGTGAAAATGACTGGTTAGTTATTGATGGAGGTAACACTCACTTCTGGTCTGAAATTGCAATTAACATTGCTGGTTCAAAAGGAAAAAAACTTGGAGGAATATTACACCCAGGAACCTTCAGTATGTTAGGAGTGGGAGTGCCATTTGCAATTTCTGCAAAAAATACTCATCCAAAATCTAATGTAGTTTTAATCAGTGGAGATGGAGCATTTTTATCTGGAGGATTATCAATTGAAGCAGCATTTCAGGAAAAGAAACCAATAGTAGTTGTAATTGATAATAATGGTGGTTTAGATTGTATATCTCAACAACAAGAAAGATTATTTGAAAGTGGCAAACATTTTGCTACAGATTTTAGAGACATTCCTTTTCACAAAATATTCGAGGGCTTTGGAGGACATGGGGAATTAGTTACTAAAAGAGATCAGCTTGCTCCAGCTTTAAAAAGAGCAATTGAGAGTGGTAAGACTGCTTGTGTTAATGTAAAAGCTAAAGGAGTTATCAGTCCAATAGTAGCTGCAGTTAGCGATAAAAGAGATAAGGCTTCAATAGAGTAAATCATGGCAACATTATCATCACATTTATTAGACTCTACTAACGGAACACATGCAAGTGGCGTAAAAGTATTAATTTATCAAATTAATTCTAATGAAGAAAAAAAATTATTCTATGAAAGCAAAACAGACGAAGGTGGAAGGATATTAAAAGATATGGATCTAACTCCAGATGATTGTAAATGTGAATATGAAATGGTTTGTGATATAGCCAGTTACTTTTCAAAAAAAAATATAGTATCTGAAGTTACAGTAAAATTTAAAATGGAAGATCCAGTAAAGAAATACCATTTACCGCTTATTATTTCACCTAATGGCTATTCTATTTGGTGGTCTGAATAAATATGTCTAGTTCAGTAGAAAATATTTCTAAAAGTATTAAATTAAATATGTCTAAACGTATAAGGCGTACTCCATTTACAAACAGAGTAGAAGAATTAGGTGTTTCAGATTTTACTGTTGTAAATCATATGTTATTACCAAAAGGTTTTAAAAATACAATTTACGAAGATTATTGGCACTTAGCTGAACATGTTCAGCTTTGGGATGTTTCATGTCAAAGACAAGTACAGATAAGCGGACCAGATGCGTTAAAACTCGTTCAAAAATTAACACCTAGACCTTTACAAAAAATGGAGACTGGCAAGTGTTTTTACATACCAATCCTAGATGAAAATGCTGGAATGATTAATGATCCTGTATTACTAAAATTAGATGATGATATGTTTTGGATATCAATAGCAGACTCTGACATATTGTTGTGGGCAAAAGGTATAGCCTTAGGGTCAAATTTAAATGTAAGAATAGAGGAGCCAGATGTTTATCCGTTAGCCGTGCAAGGTCCAAAATCAGAAGAACTGTTATGCAGTGTTTTTGGTGAAGAAATACGGAAAATTAAATTTTTTAATTATAGAGTACTTGATTTTCATGGAACAAAACAAATTATAGCAAGATCAGGATATAGCAAACAAGATGGTTTTGAAATTTATTTTAAAGGTTTTGAAAAATATTTTGATGGAATTGAAATGGGTGAAAAACTTTGGGATACAATATGGGAGGCAGGTAAAAAATTTAATATTTCACCAGGATGTCCAAATCTTATAGATAGAATTGAAGGAGGTTTAATGTCTTATGGAAATGATTTTACAAAAGATAATAATCCTTTTGAATGCAATTTAGACAAATACTGCAATGGAAATAGTAATCACGAATATATTGGAAAAGAAGCTTTAACACAAATTATAAATAATGGAGTAAAAAAAAGAATGAGAGGAATAATTTTTGATGGTGATCCAATAGTTGCAACAGGCAAACCTTTACCAGTTTTAAATGAGGATGATAAAAAAATTGGCGAGATTACATCAGGAATTTACTCACCTAGAATTAAAAAAAATGTTGGTCTGTCTATAATATTAAAAGATTATTGGAATGATGGACAAAAAGTTTTAGTAGACACATTAGATGAAAAAAAAAGAAATGGAACAGTTACATCTTTACCATTTCCAAAATAATCAAATACTATATTATGTCAGGAATTAAAAATTATTATGTATAAATCAGTAATAGCAGGATATTCTCGTTCACCTTTTACCATGGCAAGAAAGGGAGATCTAATTGATGTTAAGCCGGATATCATGCTTGCAGAAGTTATTAAAAATTTGGTTTCCAAAACAAAAATTAATCCTATTGAAATAGAAGATGTTATTGTTGGATGTGCTTTTCCTGAAGGAGAGCAGGGTTTTAATATTGGAAAACTTGTAACTTTTTTAAGTGGAATGGATATCAAAACATCTGGGATGACAGTAAATAGATGGTGTGGATCTTCTATGGAGTCAATTCATATTGCTGCAGGTAAAATTGCAATGGGTTCTGGTAAAGCTTTTATATGTGGAGGTGTTGAAAGCATGACAAGAGTTACAACTGGGTTTACTCCAATGCCTTTTCCAAAATCTGAAACAGAAAATCCAAATGTTTACTTTTCTATGGGAATAACTGCAGAAAATGTTGCAAAAAAATATAATATATCTAGAAAAGAACAACAAGATTTTGCAATATCAAGTCATCAAAAAGCTCATCAAGCTCAATCAAATGGATATTTTAAAAATGAAATTACTACCATCAATAATTGTTCAACTGATGGAAATATTAGACCTAACTCCAACCAGGAAAAACTTGATGGTTTAAAACTAGCATTTGATCAAAATGGAACTGTTACAGCTGCAACGTCATCACCATTAACAGATGGAGCTGCAACCACTTTAATTTGTGAAGAACAATTCGCAAAAGATAATAATTTAGATATTTTAGCTCGTATTATTTCTACTTCTGTTCAAGGATGTGATCCTGATGTAATGGGACTAGGTCCAATAGGTGCATCTCAAAAAGCACTTAAAAGAGCAAATCTTAATATTAATGATATTGATATTGTAGAATTAAATGAAGCTTTTGCATCACAGTCGCTAGCTTGCATTAAGGATTTAGGCATAAATCAAAGCAAAGTTAATTTAGATGGTGGAGCCCTTGCTCTTGGACATCCACTTGGAGCTACTGGTGCAAGAATAACTGGTAAAGCTGCTGAATTATTGAGAAGAGAAAATAAGAAATATGCACTATCATCACAGTGTATTGGGCTAGGGATGGGAATAGCAACCATTATAGAAAACGTTAATTAAAATCATTAAAAAGTTCATTATAAGCTCAAAAATATTAAACTTTTTTTAAGAAACTCACTTTGGACTAAAAAACTATTGTTAATTTTACATATTTCGGTTTCAATACACTTATGAGAAATAAATCTGAAACAACTGAAATGAACAATGAGATACCACAAGATTCATTAAAAAATTCGGCTGCTAAGGTTAACGTTAACGATTTATTGCGTAGAGTAAGAGTAGAACAAAAAAAAGAGAAAAAAGGTAACATAGCTATAATTGGTGCCATAGCTGTTGCTTGTATTGCAACTGGTATAATACAAAGCTTATAATTCTATTATTGATTTCAGTTAGTGAAAAGTCCATATTGGGTCATGGAAATAGTAACTTCTATCGCGCCATTACTGCTAGCATTAATAATGTTGGGCCTTGGTTTAGAATTAACTATTAATGACTTTAAAAGAGTTCTACAAACACCAAAAGATTTTTTAGTAGGCTTTTTTTGTCAAATAATTTTATTACCTTTCATTGCATTTGGATTAATAAAATTTTTAAATACACCAATAGAAATAGCAATCGGAGTTATGATTATTGCAGCAGCACCAGGTGGCGTTACTTCAAATGTTTTAACTAAATTTGCTAATGGAGATGTTGCATTGTCAATTTCTTTAACTGCTGTAGTTAGTTTAATAAGTGTAATCTCTGTTCCATTTATTGTTTTTACATCTATTAAACTTTTAAATTATGATTTAGTTTCAGAAAATTTATCAATACTTTCAATAGCGGTTAAAATGTTTTTAGTTGTTACTCTACCTGTTATTATTGGAATGTTTATTAGAAAATTTGCAACAAATTTTATTGATGCAAAAGTAAAACTTATACAAAATATATCAGTAATTTTATTTATCGTTGCATTATTTGGGGCAATATACCAAGAATTAGATAACGTGGGATCTTATTTTGCTCAAGCTGGAAAAGTTACACTTATATTAAACATTTTAATGATGTTTTTAGGATATATGATTGCAAAATTTTTTGCATCTGGCACACCACAACAAAAATGTATAGCTCTTGAAACTGGTTTACAAAATGGAACATTAGCTATTTTTGTTGCTACACAATTATTTGATGAAACAATTTTTGTTATACCATCTGCTACTTATGCATTAATAATGTTTATAACATCAATTATATTTGTTGTACTATTAAGAAAAACAACTTAACTTAATGGTAAAAGACACATTTAACATTTCCCAACAAGTTCAATTAGAAGAAATAAATAAATCTATAGATAAAAATATGAATGAGTTTATGACTTATTTTTTATATTTTCAAACTTCATGGATGAAAAATGCTTATTCTTCATTTAAAGATTTGGAGAAATATCTTATTTTAGTTTATTTAGTAAATAAAACTTTTGTAACTTATAACAGACACTTTTATAATGTTACTTTTGATCAATTTTATTCCAATCATGAAATTATATTAGAAAAAATTAGTATTAAAGAAATAGTCGATGCATTAGGCATGTCAAAAGAAACAGCCAGACGAAAAATAAATGAATTAAGTAAAGATGGTGTGATTTTAAGAAATTCCAAAAAAATTATCATTAACCAGAAAGCATTTGTGTATCAAAGACCTGATAATCTTTTAGATAATTTTTCAGCTTTAACGCAACTTGTTACTAAAAATCTTAACAGCAAACATAATGTAAATAGATTTTCTGTAAAAGATATAAGTAGAGTAATTAGGGCTAATTTTACTCATTATTGGAACACAGTGCTTGATTATCAATTAAAATATATAAGAACTTTTTTACCAGTTCTTAAAAGTTATGACAGCACACTTATATACGCTTTATGCATATCAAATCATAATTATAATTTAAGGAATAAGAGGGATAATACCAAGATCATTGATAGATTTAATTATCCAGATTTTGTGACCGCAAAAGATACATCAAAGGGCATAAATTCAACTACAATATCAGACCTTTCAGAAATACCAAGAGCAACCGTCATTAGAAAATTAAAATATATGACAGCAAATAAAATATTAAAAAAAGTAGATAACTTATATTCCATAACCGGATCTGGTCAGGAATATGATAAAATTCTAAAAATCTATGATAAAAATCAAACTAAAGTAAGAGAACTTTTAAGATTAATTATAAATTTATTAAATCAATAATTATGTCAGTTATAAACTCATTATCAGACATTACAGAGAATGGTTTATGTATAGGATGTGGCATTTGTCAAAGTATTGCAGGTAACGAAAATATTTCAATATCAATGACAGAAAAGGGACGTCTTGAACCAAAAGAAAATAAACCTTTAAACAATGAAATATTTGATAAAATCAAAAAAACTTGCCCTGGTGTAATTGTTGAAGACCTTCCTAAAGAAGCTATAGCTAATAAATCTAAATATGATTTAGTTTGGGGTTACTATTTGTCATTATTCTACGCGTGGTCTACTGATAAAGATATTCGATTTAAGAGTTCCACTGGAGGTTTGTTAAATGGTTTATCTCTTTATTTATTAGAAAGCAAAAAAGTAAGATTTATTTTACATACTGGAACTGATCCAAAACAACCAATGAGAAGTGTTTCTAGGTATAGTTATAATAAACAAGAATTATTAAATTCAGGGAGTTGCTCTAGATATGGTCCATCTTCACCATTAGACAAATTTAATGAAGCATTAAATAAAAATGAACCTTTTGCTTTTGTCGGCAAACCATGTGATATAAGTGCGATAAGACAATTATCAAAAATAGATAGAAGAGTTAATGAATTATGTAAATATTTATTAACTTTAGTTTGTGGTGGTTTTGGAGAATTTACAAAATCTCAAGACTTTATAGATAGCTTTAATGTCAAAGAAGAAGAATTATCAATTTTTAGATATAGGGGATATGGCAATCCAGGCAAAATGTATATAAAAACTAATTCTGGAAAAGAGCATGATAAAGAATACAATTCTTTTTGGGGTGAAGAGTCCACATGGAGAGTGCCATTTAGATGCAAGATATGTCCAGACGCAATTGGCGATAGCTCAGACTTAGCAGCTTTAGATACATGGCCAGGTGGCTCTCCAGTAGGTGAAGACGAAGGTTTTAACGCAGCAATCATAAGAACAAAAAAAGGATATGATTTAGTTCATGATGCAAGGGATGCAGGTTATATAAAAATTGGAAATGATCTTAAAATAGAGGATATAAATGATTTCCAACCTCATCAAGTCAGTAAGAAAAAGGCTGTTTATGCTAGACATCAAGGTATGAAAAATGTAAATCGACCAACTCTAAATACTAAAAATTTAAGAATTAAAGAGCTTTATGATTTAAATACTAAGGAGTTTAACGAAAATGAAGCTAAAGGAATTAGTAGCAGATTAACTAAAATTTAAATAAGATTAAGTAATGAAATATATTTTATTAGGTATGGCTTTAGCTTTTGCAATGTATCTTGCAGATAAATACATATTGTAACAGTTAATGTGATAAAATAGCAGTTGATATCTATTTTATCATAACTAAATCTATTGAATGTCAAATTTTTTCCAAAATAGCGATATTGATGTAAATAAAGCTGAAAAAATAGTTTCGGATACTCTTAATAAGTGCGATGATGGTGAGCTGTATTTAGAAGACTCGAAATCTGAATCTATACTATTAGATGATAATAAAATTAAAAGTTCTAATTATACAACTGATTTAGGATATGGATTTAGAGCAATAACAGGGGATGTTGTGGCATATTCTCATTCAAATGAGATCTCTAATAAATCGTTAAAAAGTTCAAGTGAAAATTTAAAATCCTCTCATAAAAGTAATATTGGTTCATACAATACAGATATAAAAAAAACTAATCAAAAATTTTATAGCGATGTTGATCCTATTGAAACTAAATCTTTATCCTCAAAAATAGAGTTGCTAAATAAAATAAATGAATATGCCAGATCAAAAGATAGTTCTGTAAAACAAGTTACCGCAAGTTTTTTAGGAGAAAAGAAAGATATTGAAATTTTAAGATCTGGAGGTGAGTTACTAAAAGATACAAGACCACTAGTAAGAATTAATGTTTCAGTTATGGTTGAAAAAAAAGGAAGAAAAGAAACAGGAGTTTATGGAATTGGAGGAAGACAATCGTATGATGATTATCTAGTAAATGATAATTGGAAAAAAGTTTGTGATGAAGCTTTTAGAATTGCATCTACTAACCTGGAAAGTAAACCATCACCAGCTGGAGAAATGCAAGTAGTCCTAGGACCGGGTTGGCCTGCAATTTTAATACATGAAGCTGTAGGACATGGTCTAGAGGGAGATTTTAATAGGAAAAAAACTTCTGCATTTCACGATCTTGTTGGAAAAAAAGTTGCTAGTGATGGAGTTACAATCATAGACGATGGAACAATTGAAAATAGAAGAGGAAGTCTAAATATTGATGACGAAGGAACTCCTACCGAAAAAACAGTTTTAATAGAAAATGGAATTTTAAAAAATTTTATGCAGGATAGAATGAATGCAAGATTAATGAATACAAAATCAACAGGAAACGGAAGAAGGGAAAGCTACAAACATATTGTTATGCCGAGAATGAGAAATACAATTATGCTTGGAGGAAATAATACTCAAGAAGAGATGATAAAATCAGTAAATAAAGGAATTTTTGCTGTGAGTTTTGGAGGAGGTCAAGTTGATATCACATCTGGTAAATTTGTATTTAACTGTACTGAAGCTTACGAAATAATTAATGGTAAAATTGGATCCCCAATTAAAGGAGCTACACTAATTGGAGATGGTCCATCATCTTTGAAAGAAGTTTTAATGGTTGGAAATGATATGATGATGGATCCTGGCATTGGCACTTGTGGAAAGGCTGGACAAGGAGTACCTGTTGGTGTTGGTCAACCGTCTTTACTTATAAATAAAATGACTGTTGGTGGTACAAAAATCTAACAGTATGATTAAAAATGAAGATTATCTGAATAAGGTTGCTGAAAGATGTTTATCTAAAGCAAAAAAATTAGGAGCAACTGATGCCAGTGCAATAGTTGTGAATTCTGTTTCAGAAAATATAAATATCAGAAATAAAAAAATTGATGGTTCTGAAAGATCTGAAAGTTTAGGAATTAACTTAACGACATATATAAACAAAAAAAAATCATCAATATCCTCATCTAATTTAAACGAGAAGAGTATAGATAGTCTTGTTGAGAGATGTTTTGAGGCAACAAAAGTAACTCCTGAAGATGAATTGAACTCATTACCAGATAAAGAATTACACTTTCAGGGTCAAAAAAAATTAAATCTTTTCGATGAAACAGAAATCAATAACGAAAAAAAAATTAATTTTATTAGAGAAGCTGAAGATGAGGCGTTCTCAAATCCACAAATTGTAAATACAAATGGTTCTGCATTTGGCCAAGTCAAATCCAATTTTATATTATCAAATTCAAATGGTTTTTCTGATGGATATAAAACTTCACAATTTACTGCATATTGTGAAGTTGTATCAAAAAATAATGGAAGCATGGAAAGAGATTATGAATATACAAGTAAAAGATTTTATAATGATTTATTAAGTCCTAAGAAAATTGGAAATAGAGCTGCAGAGTTAGCAGTTAATAAACTTAATCCAAGAAAAATAAAAAGTGAAAAAATGAATATTGTATTTGATAAGAGAATATCAAAAAATTTCTTATCGTATTTTTCAAATGCTATTCATTCAAGTGCAATTGCAAAAGGAACAACTTTTCTAAAAGATAAAATTGATAAGAAAATATTTAATGAAAAAATAAATATCACTGATAAAGGGAATATTGAAAAGGCTAATGGATCAAAGTATTTTGATAATGAAGGTGTTGAGGTCAAAGAATTGACATTAGTTAAAGACGGTATTCTAAAAGATTATTTAATTGATACTTATAATGGGAAAAAAATTAATAAAAAATCCAATGGAAGATCTGGTGGTTCTACTAATTTATATTTTGAAAATGGAGATATTAACTATGAAGATTTAATAAAATCTGATGAAAAAATGTTATATATTAATGAAACCATTGGTCATGGTACAAACTTGATAACTGGAGATTATTCAGTTGGTGCCTCTGGTAGAATGATCGAAAAGGGTGAATTATTATATCCAGTGAGCGAAATTACAATTGCTGGAAATTTAAATAGTATTTTTCAAAATATTGTTCTAGCTAATGACCTAGAATTAAATTATTCAACAAATTCACCTACCATGTTAGTTACGGGCATGACTGTGGGAGGTAGATAATTTGAAACCTACAGATATATTACTAAGTATAGCAATTGTTGGTATTTACACATTAATATATGTTTATCTGAAATCTAAATATAACAAAAATCAAATTATCATTAAAATATTCTGCGAAGGTTTTGCTATTGCTACAATAATTACTGGAATTTTATATTATTTAATTAAATATATAGGTTCATAAATTATTTTAATCATATATTTTGGACATATTAAACATTTAGTAGTATAACCCAAAATTATTTAATGGCGGGGTAGCTCAGTTGGTTAGAGCGCAGGACTCATAAGCCTGAGGTCAGTGGTTCGATCCCACTTCCCGCTACCAAGAAAATATATGTAAAATGATTTTAAAGTTAATTAAGTCTATAGATAATTTCTTAGTAACAATATTTCCAGTTTTTTATTTAGGACTAACTAGAGATCAAAGCAGTAACGATAGATTTATATTTGGATCAAATATAATTAAAAAATATAAAAAAAGTAATAATTTAAAAGTTTTAGATGCAGGATGTGGGTCAGGAAATTTTTTTGCTTACTTAAATTCATATAACAAAGAAATAGATTATACAGGTATTGAATTTAGTTTGACAAAGATTGGTTTATCTAAATTTAAAAAAAAAAATAGCAAGATTCATTATTATGACTTAAGAAAACCATGGAATTATGGAAAGTTTGATTTTGTCTGGTCCTCTGAAGTTATAGAACATATTCTTGATGATAATTCTTTTTTTCAAAAATTGGTGAGTTCGACAAAAAAGGATGGTTATATAATTATGACATCTCCCCATTATGACGGGTATATGAATTTTGCAAAAAAATTTGATTGGCCAACAATTCCATCAAAAGTTGAGGATGGTGGACATGTAAAGATTGGATATACTGAAAATGAATTAAAAAATTTCTCAAAAAAATTTAATTTAAACTTAATTGACATATACTTTATTACCGAGTGTGATGACTTTAGAGCAAAAAATCTAAATAATTTTAATGGAGGTATAAAATGTCTTCTGTTTAATTTGCTATATAAAGTTAAGATTTTAAATTACAAAAAATATGTTTCAAGAAATCAGATTGATGATAAATTAAAATATCATTGTATTGGTGGCGTTTTTCAAAAAAACTAAATTTTGGGTTTAATTTTTGAATAATTAAAGATTTCCTCATATTTTTTTGCGAACATATAAACTTTTAGATCATCACCTTTTTTTCCTATAACTTGTATACCCATTGGAAGCCCTTCTTTATTAATACCTATTGGAATAGTGATAGTGGGCAGTTCTAGCAAGCTGGACATCACAAATATTTCTAACCATCTGTGATAAGTATCTAATTTTTTATTATTTAATTTAGATGGATATTGAATTTTTTTATCAAAAGGAAAAATTTGTGCTGATGGCAACGCCAAGAAGTCAAACTTATCAAATAATTTTTCGACTTGTTTAAAACAGTTATGTCTGTGTTTAATAGCTTTATTAATATCATCATCTATAATTTTTGATCCTTTTACATATTCCCAGGTTGCTTGTTCTGTCATATCATCTATATTTTTAATATTCATAGCTACAGTATCCTCATAAATGCTTTTTGATCTCAAGCAGATCCAACTTTCCCAAAGATCGTGTGTATTTATTTCAATATCTGATGAATCTACAGTTAAATTATTTTTTTCTAATTGTTTTAATTTTTCATCACACATATCTAAGATACCATCTTCTAATTGATATTTATTATTCATGTCAGATAACCAGCAGATTTTTAAATTAGAAAATTCATTGTCATTTAGTTTGCAATCAAAAAATTTTTTCTCTAAATTAAAAGAAAATGGGTCTATTTTATCTTTACCTACAACAGCGTCTAAAAAATAAGACATGTCTTCAGGTGTTCTTCCAAAACATCCAGGCGTTGTAAGTATTGGTAGTTTTTTATTATGGTTTGATCTATCTGCTGGAATTAAACCAGGTGTAGGTCTAAAACCATAAATATTTGCAAACGCAGCTGGTCCTCGACAAGACCCCATTTGATCCGTACCGTCAGCAAATGGTAACATCCCAGCAGCAACAGCTGAACTTGCTCCACCACTTGAACCAGCAGCAGATTTTGATAAATCATAAACGTTAGAGGTTGGTCCAAATAATCTATTTATAGTATGACCTCCAACTCCTAATTCTGCAGTATTTGTTTTTCCAATTATAATTACTCCATTATTAATTAAACGATCTACAAATAATGAGTTTTTTTTAGGTAAATAATTTTTAGTACCCTTATAACCGTAAGTTGTTGGAAGACCACGCACATCTGATAAATCCTTAATTGCAATAGGTAACCCAAAAAGCATACTTGATTTATCTTTTTGTTCATCTTTTTTTTTAGCTTCATCTAAAATTTCATTTTCATCTTTAAGAGACACAATTGCATTTAATTTTGGATTGATAATATTGATTTTTTCTAGATAATATTTGTTAAGTTCTTTAATTGATATTTCTCTATTTTTAATTAAAAAAATTAATTCTTTAACTGTTTTATTTTCAAACATCAGCTTCTAACGAGCTTTTTTAATACTCGCTAAAACCATTTCATGAACTTCTTCCAAGGATGCCTTTTTAGGATTTGTTGCATATGCTTGGTCTTTCATAGATTTTTCTGCTATCCTCATTGCACAATCCTCAGGCACGCCAATTTCTGCAAGGCTTTTTGGAATTTTAATTCTATCTAAAATTTTTTCTAGATTATTAATAAATGCATCTACTGAGTGATCTTTAAATTGCATAGCTTCAGACATCCTTTGAACTTTTTCTTTCATATCTGGAAGATTATATCTCATAACTACGGGAAGAATTATTGCATTCGTTAATCCATGGTGAGTATTATATTCAGCTCCTACCATATGAGATATGGCATGCACTAGACCTAAACCTTTCAAAAAGGCAATTCCACCTAAGCACGAACCAACATGCATTGCTCCTCTTGCAACAATATTATTAGGCTCTTCAACAGCTTGATACAATGATTTAGAAATTAAGGATAAACTCTCTAAAGCAGATCCGTCACAAAGAGGGTGAAAACCTGGAACACAATATCCCTCAATAGCATGTATCATAGCATCTGCACCTGTCCATGCTGTTAAGTTTGAAGGAAGACCCAATGTAAGTTCTGGATCAAGTAAAGCAAGTGTAGGTCTTACATCCGGATGCCACATACAAAATTTCATTCCTTCTTTTAAATATGTAACCATCCCGGTAATTTCAGTTTCTGCACCCGTACCAGCTGTTGTAGGAATAGTAATAATCTTTGGAAATGGATTATCTTTACTAATTATAGGAGGAGTTAGTTCAAATTCGAAATCTCTTAGTGGAACATCGTTATTTGCTGTAAGACAAATTAGTTTACCTCCATCCATCGCACTACCACCTCCAATGGCAATTATTGCATCGTGATTTCCATCTTTGTATCTTTTGCAACCAGCTGAAACTTCATCTTCTCTTGGATTTGGAGATATATCATAAAATAAATTTGATTTTACGTTGGAGCTTGCTAAATATTCTTGTAAATTTTTTATAAATGGCAATTTAGTACTTCCACTATCAGTTACAATTAGTGGATTTTCTATTTTCTCATTATTACAGATTTTTCCAATTTCTTTAAGCCTACCTGGGCCATATGCTACATTTGTGGGAAAGGTCCAGTTTTGATTTGTTAATATATCTTGCTCGTTAAGTTTAAAGTTTTGCATTTTTTAAATAACCTTTATACATTTATTATTAAAATTTTAAATGAAAAATTCCCCAGAAACTGTTGATATAAAAAAAACTTATCTAGCAATATCATTAATGCTTTTAGCTATCTTATGTGTTGACTCTTATATGGTTGTTATTAAGTTTCTAGGAAATGATTATTCAATAATTCAATTAACTGTATTTAGGAATGTATCTGCTGTAATTCCATTGGTTTTATTGCTTTTTTTTACAAAAGAATATTTTACTATTTTTAAGGAAGTTGATCAAAAATTTATTATTTTAAGTTTTATACGAGGAATATGTTTTTTGGCAATGAACGTATTTATATTTATTTCAGTGGTTAATTTACAGTTCGCAACTGCTATGACTTTAACATTTTCATCACCTTTTTTTATAGTGATTTTATCAATTGTATTACTTGGAGATAGAGTAGGTATTTATAGGTGGTCAGCAGTAATTATAGGTTTTTTAGGGGTAGTCATGATAATGAGACCTACTAGTGATATCTTTAATTTTTATTCTATATTTCCAATATTAACAGCAATTGCTTGGGCAGCTTCTGTAGTAGTTTTAAAATTTATTCATAAAAAACATACAACGGCCAAAATACAATTGTACACTTTAATTTTTAATGTCATTGGAGGGTTCATTCTCTTTTTTTTAACTACAGACCATGTTCCAATTGCAAGTACAAATGATTTTTTATTAATGACAATGACAGGTATATTAGGTGGAACAGCTGCTATTTTATTTATATATTCTTATAGATTGATATCAGCTAGCAAAATTGCATCTTTTGAATATTTAGGAATACCTTCGTCATTTATTTTAGGATGGATATTTTTTAATGAGGCTCCTTGGGATCAATTATTTCCCGGTGTTTTAGTAATTATTTTAGCAGGCATGATTATTATATGGAGAGATAATGTTAAACAAAAAGCTATCAAAGGTAATAAAAAATTTTATTAAATTATTATGATTTAGAAGTCATTGACCTCATAACTATGGCACGATCAATTTCACCTAACAATTCTCCTGTTTCATTACATACAACAGGATATGATTTATCGCTATCGACAAGTTTATCTATTAAGGTTTCAATTTTTAGATTATCTAAAATTTTATCTGCACCATTTTTAAACATTTCTTTTGTGTTATCACAACAATCTTTTCTCATTACTTTTCCTGCGCTTAAAACTTTATATTTTGGCACATCTTCACAAAAATCTTTTACATATTGATCTTTTGGGTTCGCAACTATTTCTTCAGGGGTTCCTACTTGAGAAACTTCACCATCTTTCATGATTGCAATATGGTCTCCCATTTTAATTGCTTCTAAAAAATCGTGTGTAATGAATACCATGGTTTTTTGAACTTTTTGTTGAATATTTAAAAGTTCATCTTGCATTTCTCGTCTTATTAGTGGATCGAGAGCTGAGAAAGGCTCATCAAAAATTAATATTTCTGGATCAACTGCTAATGCCCTTGCCAAGCCAACTCTTTGTTGCATACCACCTGATAATTCTCTTGGATAATTATTATGCCAACCTTCAAGACCAACCATTTTTAAAACTTCCATAGATTTATTTAATCTTTCATCTTTTCGAGTACCTCTTACCTCTAATCCATAACCAATATTTTCTACAACAGTCCTGTGAGGAAAAAGTCCAAAATGTTGAAATACCATACTCATTTTATTTCTTCTTAAGTTTAGTAATTCTCTTCCACTCATTTTAGTTACATCAACATTATCCATCATAACTTGACCTGATGTTGGTTCAATTAATCTTGAAATACATCTAACCAATGTTGACTTTCCACTTCCCGATAAACCCATAACCACAAATGTTTCACCTTTTTGGATTGAAAAACTAACATCTTTTACAGCAACTACGTGACCTGTTTGCTCCTGAACTTCTTTTATACTTAGGTTTTTATCTAGATCTTTAAGGATTCTCTTTTCATCTGGCCCAAAAAGCTTCCAAATATTTGAGCATGTTATTTTCTGGTCACTCATTATTTTAATTTATAATTAATTTTAGTAAGAAATAGACAATATTTTACTTTAAAAGTAAAATAATTTATTTTAATTTACAGTAAATTATGTCGTCAGAAGCAACAGAATTATTCGAAAAAAAGAAAAAAACTAAAAATATTATAACTTATGCAGTTGTTTTTTTAATATTTATAGTTGCATTATGGTTATCCACTAAAAGTGAAGGACCATCAAAATTTCCAAAAGTAGTAACCGATCAGTTTACCTTTACTGCATGGGTGAATGAAGGTGAAGATTTTTTAAAAAAAAATTATAGATGGATGACAAAAATAATAGCCGGTTATATTAAAGAAGGTTATTATTTTGTTGAAGACTTTTTACTCGACTCTCCTTGGCTTTTAATTGCGGCAATAATAATTTTACCTTGTTTAATTGCAGGCGGTTTAAGATTAGGCCTGTATTCAGGATTTGTAATATATTTTTGGGGGGCAACTGGAATGTGGGAACCTTCTTTACAGACTCTTGGTTTAATGGGTATCTCAGTTTTGATGTGTGTTTTTTTTGGAGTAATGTTAGGTGTGTTCTGCTCACAAAGTAACAGGTTTGAAAATTTTATGAAACCTATTTTAGATACAATGCAAGTTATGCCAGCTTTTGTTTATTTATTTCCAGCACTATTCTTTTTTGGAATAGGAGGAGCTCCTGCAATTCTTGCAACAATGATTTATTCTATGCCACCAATTATTAGATTAACTAACACTGGAATACGACAAGTATCAGAACAAACAATTGAGTCGGCAACTTCTTTTGGTTCAAATAGATTACAACTATTATTTAAAATAAAAATCCCAATGGCTTTACCAAGTATAATGATGGGTATTAATCAAGTTATAATGATGGCTTTGGCACTTGTTGTCCTCGCATGTTTTATTGGTGCTGAAGGCATAGGAGGACAAGTATGGCAAGCAATTAGAAGATTAGATGTTGGATGGGCTATGGAGGGAGGATTATGTATATTATTCATGGCGATTATGTTGGATAGATTTAGTATGTCGTTTAGTAAGACAGATGCTTCTTTACCTCAAAATGTTCAAAAATTTTACCTTCTTCCACAAAATTGGGAAAAATATCAAATTGCAAGAATTTTAGAAAAGCCTTTAAGCATATTACATTATTTAGTCAGTTATATTTGTATTAAAGTTACAGATTTTATATCTTATATATTTGAATTTTTAGTTTCTATAATTAATAAAAATACTGCACAAGAAATAGGAGATTTAATTAGTAAAAGATATTATGTCATTCCATCTTTTATAATTTTTTTCATTATATCTTTTATAGATTCAAATATGATTAGCATTGGCTCTTTTCCTGAGGAATGGAGACTTTCAATTAGACAACCAATATCAACTACTGTGGATAATATAGCGGTAAATCCAGGCTTTATAGCTTTTACAAAAGGCTTAAGAGCATTTGTATATCTTAATCTTTTACGCCCTCTTGATATTTTTTTAACTTTTACGCCTTACTGGTACACTATGAGTGTGTTTGTTGCGATTGGTTACTTCACTGTTGGTATAAGATTTGCTTTAATTACTGCTCTTTTATTATTATTTATTGGAGCTTGTGGGATTTGGACCCAAGCAATGATAACTCTCTCATCAGTTTTAGTTTCAGTAGCTCTATGTTTTGCTCTTGGGGTTCCTCTTGGAATTATAGCCTCATATAGTGAAAGATTTAAAAATATACAAAACGTTGTACTTGATGCAATGCAAACACTTCCATATTTTTGCTATTTAATACCTGTACTGATGTTTTTTGGTGGTGGAATTGTATCAGCTGTTCTTGCTACAGTAATTTATTCAATACCACCTATCATAAGATTAACATCATTGGGTTTAACACAGGTATCTGGATCATACTCAGAAGTATCAAAATCATTTGGAGGAACATTGCTTCAAACGCTTAATAAAGTTAAATTTCCTTTAGCTGTTCCAAGCCTGGTAATTGGATTTAATCAAACAGTTATTATGGCTTTTGCTATGCAGATTGTTACACCGTTAATTGGAGGAAAAGGACTTGGGCTAGAGGTGTTTAATGGCTTAGCGAGATCAGATACGGGAAGAGGACTTGCTGCAGGAATTGGAATAGTTCTTTTAGCAATTATAATCGATAGAATAAGTTTAGCTTGGACAAAAAAACAAAGAGTAGCACTAGGTTTAGTAAAAAACTAAAATGTCCAAAGATAAAGGTCTACCTTTAACAAGTTCACACTGGGGAACATACAGAGCAAAAGTTCAAGATGGTCAAGTAAAAGAACTAGTTGGTTGGGAAAATGATAAAGATCCTTCACCTATCGGACCAGGGATTTTAGATGTCCAACATGGCCCAACCCGTATTGATGCACCTATGGTTCGTAAAAGCTGGTTAGAAAATGGACCAGGGAGTAAAAATCATTTACGAGGCAGAGATCCGTTTGTAGAGGTTAGTTGGGATAAAGCTGAAAAAATTGTTGCACAAGAGTTAAATCGAGTAAAAAGTAAATTTGGGAATTCAGCAATTTACGGTGGATCTTATGGCTGGGCAAGTGCTGGCAGGTTTCATCATGCACAAAGCCAGCTTCATAGGTTTTTAAACTGTATAGGTGGATATACTCGCTCAAAATTTACTTATAGTTTTGCAGCAGCAGAGGCAATGGTTCCACATATATTAGGAAGTTATCGTGCTTATCTCGATACTTGTACAAGTTGGGAATTAATAAAAAATAGTACAGAACTCTTTGTATGTTTTGGAGGTGTTCCATTAAAAAATGGTCAGATTTGCCAGGGAGGAACTGGAAATCATTATCAAAAAGAAAGTATAATTTCAGCAGCATCTTCAGGAATTGAATTTGTAAATGTAAGTCCCCTTAAATCTGATTTGATGGATGAGGCAGGAGGAAAATGGTTATCATTACGCCCAAATACAGATACTGCCTTAATGCTTGGTATTGCTCATACTCTTCATATAGAGGGACTAAGTGATAAAGAGTTTTTAAATAAATATACTGAGGGCTTTGATATTTTTTTAAATTACTTATTAGGTTTAAGTGATGGAATTCAAAAAGATGCGAATTGGGCTGCAGAAATATGTGATATTCCTGAAAATGAGATTAGAGAACTTGCCCGAAGAATGGTTTCAAATCGAACAATGATTTCTGTGAGCTGGTCGCTAACTCGACAAGATCATGGCGAACAGCCTTTTTGGATGGCAATCATGTTAGCTTCAATGATTGGGCAAATTGGTTTACCAGGAGGTGGTTTTGGTTTTGGTTATAGTGCCACAAATCATATTGGTGGACAATTTACAATTTTACCAGGCGCAGCTTTTCCACAAGCTAAAAATGAAATTGAAAATTTTATACCAGTCGCAAGAATTAGTGATTTATTATTAAAACCAAATGAAAATTTTAATTTTGATGGTAAAAAATATAAGTATCCAGATACTAAAATTGTATATTGGGCTGGAGGAAATCCCTTTCATCATCATCAAGATTTAAATAGATTAATTAAAGCATGGGAAAAACCTGATACAATTATTTGTAATGAATGGTGTTGGAATACTCTTGCCAAACGTTCGGATATTGTTTTGCCCTGCACAACTCCTCTTGAAAGAAAAGATATTATGATGACACCTCGTGATCCTTATGTTGTTTCAATGTCAAAATTAGTTGATCCCTATGGTCAAGCGAGAAACGATTATGAGATATTCGCTGGTATAGCAAAGAAAATGGGGGTAGAAAAAAAATTCACAGAAAGTCGCAACCAGGAGGAATGGCAGGAATGGATTTATAATCAAACTTTTGATAGAGCTGCAGCTGCCAATATCAAAATACCAACCTATAAAAAATTTAGAGAAGATGGTTGGTTTAAAGTTAGAGATCCAAAAGAACCAACAATAATGTTAAAAGATTTTAGAAAAGATCCTGTTAAAAATGCTCTTGCTACACCAAGTGGAAAGATTGAGATATTCTCTAAAACAGTGTCAGATTTTGGCTATGACGATTGTCCAGGACACCCAGTATGGTTGGAGCCATGCGAATGGTTAGGGAAAAAAAATAAAATTTATCCAATTCATTTAATATCTAATCAACCAAAAGATAAATTACATAGCCAAATAGATCATGGCAAATATAGTAAATCTTTAAAAATTAATGGAAGAGAACCACTTGAAATTAATCCTAAGGATGCAGATCAAAGAGGATTAAAAAATGGCGATATAGTAAGACTATTTAATGATAGAGGATCCTGTTTGGCTGGGGTAAAAATCAATAATAAAATTAGAGAAAAGGTGGTTCAAATGAGCACTGGAGCGTGGCATGATCCAAAAGATTTATCAGAGCCAAATAGCATGTGCAAACACGGCAACCCAAATGTTTTAACTTGTGATAAAGGAACATCAAATCTAGGACAAGGCCCAATTGCACATTCTTGTCTAGTTGAGATAGAAAAATATAATGATACTATTCCAAAAATTACCGCTCATGAACCACCAACTATTTTAAGATTAAAAACTAATTTAAATTAAGAGGATATTAGATGGGAAATTTTCAAGAATTATCTGATTTAAAAAAAACTATAAAAATTAGCGCAAGAAGATTTGAGGAATCTCCTTACATTGAGAGAACAAATTCTCCAGATATGGTACGTGGAGTATATGCTGGAAGATATTTTCCAATGTCTATAGGTGAAGATCCTATACAAAAATATTGGCTGTTAAGACAAAAAGCTCTAATTTTTGATGTACCAGAAAAACCAATTGAAATATCAGGACCAGATTCTTTAGCATTCTTAGATAAAGTGACGACTAGAAAACTTTCCAATGTTAAAGTCGGAAGAGGGTATTACACATTAGCCTGCACACCTCAAGGCGGAATTTTTATGGATGGAGTGATATTCAAATTTAATGATGAAAAATTTTGGTTTGTTCAAGCTGATGGACCATTCGAAGATTGGCTTTTAGCACATAGTTCTAATTATAATGTTAAAATTTCTGATCCAAAATCTCGGGTCTTACAAATTCAAGGACCTGCATCCATAGATATAATGAAGGCAGCATCAAAGGGTAAAATCGACGAAAAAATGCCTTACTACAGTTCTGATTTTTTTGACCTTGGAGGCCAATCGCTTTACGTATCTAGATCAGGCTTTACCAATGAACTTGGTTTTGAAATTTTTTCTGATGGTTTTAAAACTGATCACTTAGCACTTTGGGATCATCTTATGGAGTGTGGAAAGCCATTTGGAATGGAACTATCTGCATCGAGAGCTATGACAATTAGAAGAATTGAAGGTGGGATGTTTGGTAACTTAACTGACATTGATACCACCATGACTCCATTTGAAGCTGGTTTAGGATTTTTTGTAAATATGGATAAAGGTGACTTTATCGGAAGAGATGCATTAATCAAAAAAGATAAAAGAACTTGTATGTTTGGAATTACATGTAAATCTGAAACTCCAGTTTCAGGAAGCAAAGTTTTAGATGGTAATGAAGTAGTAGGTTACGTTACTGCGGGAGTTCCTTCTCCTACTTTAAAGTTAGGAATTGGATTTGTAAAATTTTACAAACCAAATGATTGGCTTAGTCGTGAATTAACACTTAAATTACCTAATGGTAGCAATCATCAGGCCAATATTGTCCAACTTCCATTTTTTGATCATAAGAAAAATATTGTAAAAGGAATTGATAGAACTATCCCTTCAATACCTGAGTAGTAGGGTAGGATTTTCAACTTAAAAAGCTTTAAATTATTAAATATTTTAAGAATTATTAAATAATCCTGTAAAATAAGTGCCATAAAAACTTTACAACGGAACGATTTTGCGTTTAAATTATAGAAATTAATTAATTAATAAGGGATATAAACTATGAAAATATCAAAAAAAATATCAGCTTTGTTGTTATCTTTGGTGTTATTAGTTGGTTCTTTAGGACAAGCTAATGCAAAAAGATTGCATGCTGCTATTGCTGACTGGACAGGTGGTATAATCACTTGCGAAGTTGCTGTAGCAATCCTACAAGATGAATTAGGATACAAAGTAAAACAAACAGTATTTCCATCAGGAACAGGTTTATGGGAAGCAATCGCTGCCGGTGAACTTGATTTTGCATGTGAAAGCTGGCCAAGTTATGCAGAAGCTGACGATGTAATGTTTAATGAAGATTTAATCTATGACGGTAAAGTTGTTAAATCTTACAAAGGAGATGGAACAGTTGATCTTTTAGGAACTACTGGAATTATCGGTCTGTCTGATTACTGGATACCAAGATACGCTGCTGAAGAGATGGGCATTAAAACTTGGAGAGATTTAAACAAACATAAAGCTAAGTTTGCTACTATTGAGACAGGCAGTAGAGGAAGATTAATTGGTTGTCCAGTAGCAGGTTGGAACTGTCATGACCAAAAAAGACTTGATCTTTTAGGAATTGATTTCCAGGCTGACGAACTTGGTACAGAAGCTGCTGCAATTGCAGAAGCTAAAGCTGCTTACATGAGAAAAGAACCATTCATGTTATATCTATGGTCTCCTCATTGGTTTTTTGGAGAGTTTGACATGGTAGGTGTTCAACTTCCAGATTACGCAACTTGTGAAGGTGATACATTTACAGAAGCTAACAACTGGAAAACTTGTGGAACTAAAGGTTGGCCAGCAACTGGTTGGGATAAAGACTACACAATGAACTATGGAAATCCTGAAACTTTTGCAGATCCAAAACATGCAAAAGCTAAAGCGTTCTTTGAAAAAATGAAATTATCAAACCAAGACCAAGCAAATATGCTTGTTCAAGTTGATATCAAGAAAAGAGACGTTAAAGAAGTAGTTGCAGAATGGAAAGCTAACAATCCAGACAAATGGAAAAGTTGGTTAGAATAATTATTCTTTAAAATAATTAAAATTAAGGCCTCGTTTATCGAGGCCTTTTTTTTAGTGACCTGGAAATTCAATAAGATTTTCTACTTTAAATCCTTTTTTGATTAGATTATCACATCCACCTAAATCAAATAAATTTATAACAAAAATAAAACCAGAAACATTACCTTTTGATTGTTTTATTAGTTTACCAGCAGCTTCAGCAGTACCACCAGTAGCTATAAGATCATCAATAACTAATACAGAATCATTCTCTTGAATTGAATCTTTGTGAACTTCAATTGTTGCTGTTCCATATTCTAATTCAAAATCAATTGAATGAACATCAGCAGGTAATTTATTTTTTTTTCTAAGCATTATAAACGGTTTTTTAAGAACATAAGAAACTGCTGATGCAAAAACAAAACCTCTAGATTCAATTGCTGCAATTTTATCTACTTTAAATTTTTTAGATCTTTCAACAATTTGATCAATTGTTTCAGTAAATGCTTTTTCGTCTTTAATTAAAGTTGTAATATCTCTAAAAAGTATACCTTTTTTGGGATAGTCTGGAATAGATCTAATAAAGTCTTTTAAATTCATATAAAATATTATTAATATATAATTTTATTAAATATTCTACTCATATGGGAAAAAATAAATTAGCAATTATAGGCGGTAGTGGTCTTTATGATATTGAAGAGTTTAAAAAAAGAAAAGAAATCAAGGTTAAAACACCTTGGGGAAAGACTTCAGATAAAATATTAAAAGCCCAATATAATAATAAGGAAGTACTTTTTTTACCAAGACATGGTAGGGGTCATGTAATATCTCCCTCAAAAATTAATTTTAGAGCTAATATAGATGCATTAAAACAGCTTGGAGTAACAGATATAGTATCAATATCTGCAGTAGGTTCTTTAAAAGAAAAACTTTCACCTGGAACTTTTGTATTGGTTGATCAATTTATCGATAGAACATTTGCAAGAAATAAAACTTTTTTTGATGAAGACATTGTCGCTCATGTCTCTATGGCTCATCCAACATCAAATAGCTTAATGAATGCATGTGAAGAGGCAATTAAAAAAGAAAAGATAACTTATCAAAGAGGTGGGACTTATTTAGTAATGGAAGGTCCTCAATTTTCAACATTAGCTGAATCTGAACTTTATAGAACATGGAATGCGGATGTTATTGGAATGACAAATATGCCTGAAGCAAAATTATCAAGAGAAGCTGAAATAAGATACGCATCAGTTTCAATGGTTACTGATTATGATTGTTGGCATCCTGATCATGAAAATGTTGACGTCCAGTCAGTGATTAAAGTTTTATTATCAAATGCTCAAAAGGCAAAAAATATGGTTAAAGCTATAATAGAAAATTTTGAAGATCATATTGATCCAAAAGACCCAGCTACTAATTGCTTAGATGTAGCCATAATTACAGATCATAAAAAGAGATCAAAAAAAACAATAAAGAAATTAAAAACTATTGCTGGAAGAGCATTAAATAAATGAAAAAAATAAACATAATATTATTATTTCTACTTTTCTCTACTAGTGTTTTAGCTGATAAAATTACTAAGGATGGTTTTTTAACGAGCAAGGCTGGATATTTAAAAGATCAAAATATTAACAACCCAGAAAATAAAATAATATTAATTTATAATCATGGTCAAAAATCACATGATGGGCCGTCAAGTGATTGCGCATGGAAAAGTGGTATGCAAAATATTTCTTCTCTAGTTGGAAAAAAAATTAACGATAAAGAAATTTTAGTTTATCTATTTTGTACTGGAAAACTTAAAGGTGATGATTATAAAACATTATGGAATAAAAAAAAATTTAAAGCACCCTATAAAGGTAAACCAAAATTAGAAAAAAGATTAGATGCAAATCTAGATTTAATTGAAAAATTTGAAAGCCAAGGATTTGATAAAAAAAATATTTTTGTAACTGGAAGATCATGTGGTGGCTGGATGAGTATGATGTTACTTGCTAGATATACTGATGTAGCAGCTGGAGGTATATCATTTATGCCAGCTTGTTATGGTCATTTAACAAAAAACTACAAAGTAAAAAAAGTTGGAGTTGATGAGGCTTTAAAGAAATTTAGAGAAAAAGATGGTGCTGGCCCAGCAGATATGAGACAAATGCAGATTGATGAAATCAAAAAAAGTCAGAATTTACCAGTTTTAGTTTTTTCTCATCCAAAGGATCCTTTCGATGGATTGCTTACAGATTGGGTTGAAGAAATATCAGGCGTAAAAAGAGTAGTGATTTCTGAAGATAATAAAATAGATGGAAAAAAATGTAATGTTTGGGGTAAGGCTTTAAAAAATTATCATGATATGGATAGAGCTGATTGTTTTATCTCTTACAACTCAACAATATTAGATTTTATCAGTTCAAAAATTAATTGATGAGAATAGAGGGAAAAGAATATCGCACAATATGGTTTGACAATCTAAGTCAAACTGTAAAAATTATTGATCAAACAAAATTACCTCATAAATTTATAATTAAAGATCTTAAAACTGTTAAAGATGCAATTAATTCAATTAAAATAATGGAGGTTAGGGGAGCACCATTAATTGGAGCGACCGCTGCATATGGAATTGTATTGGCAGTTATGGAAAATAATGGTCTTGAATTTATAAAAAAAAGTTCAAAGGAACTCATTCAAGCAAGACCCACTGCTATAAATCTTGAGTGGGCAGTTCACAGAATGAACAATGCATTATCGTTAGTTAACAGCAATGAACTTTTAAATGTTGCTTTAAAAGAAGCTAATTCAATTTGTGAAGAAGATATTCAATTTAGTGAAAATATTGGTTTAAATGGTTTAAAGATTATTGAGGAAATTTATAATAAAAAAAAAGAAACTGTAAATATTTTAACCCATTGTAACGCGGGGTGGCTTGCAACCATTAACTGGGGAACAGCCACTTCACCAATTTATCATGCTCATAAAAAAGGAATTCCAGTTCATGTATGGGTCGATGAAACAAGACCAAGAAATCAAGGAGCCAATCTTACATCTTATGAATTGAACGAGGAGGAAATACCCAATACTATTATTGCTGATAATACTGGTGGCATTTTGATGCAAAGAGGAGAAGTTGACATGTGTATAGTTGGAACTGATAGAACTTTATCTACAGGGGACGTATGTAATAAAATTGGAACATATCTTAAAGCACTTGCTGCATATGATAATGATGTTCCATTTTATGTTGCATTACCTAGCTCAACAATTGATTGGAATACAAAAGACTATAAAAAAATTCCAATAGAGGAGCGCAATCCACAGGAATTATCTCATATTGATGGACAAAATATAAATGGTGAAGTTAATAAGATATTGATTTATCCTAAAAAAAGTAAAGCAATGAATTTAGCTTTTGATGTTACACCAGCTAAATACGTCACAGCTTTAATTACGGAAAAGGGAGTATGCGAAGCATCAGAAAAAGGATTAAAAGGACTTTTTAAATGATTAAAAATTATTATTGGATTGGGTTCATTATCTTTGCATGTGTTTTGCTTTATTTTGCTAGCAAACAGTATACTTCGTATGGTTTAAAAAAGACTATAAGTGCATGTATTATGGCAACTCAAAAATCGTATCCTTCAAAAAGTAAAGATGAAATTGTAAAATTGTGTGAAAAAGAAATTTTAGAAAAGATTAACCAATAGATCATGGATCATTTAAAAAATGAAGTAATCAAATTTGCAAAAAAACTAAATTCTGACAATTTATCCCCTTTAAGATCTGGAAATATTTCGCATAGAGCAGAGGGTGATAAAGATGGTTTTTTCATAACACCATCGGGTAAAAAATATTCTGATCTCAAGTCTGATGATATAGCTTTTGTTTCTTTAGATGGAAAATTCGATGAAAAAGGTTCAACTCCATCCTCTGAATGGAGATTTCATCAAGACATATATTTAAACAAGAATGATGCTAAAGCGGTAGTTCATGCACACTCTGTTCATGCAACAGCAGTGTCTGCTCACGGTTTAGATGTTCCAGCATTTCATTATATGGTTGCTTTAGCAGGAGGAGAAGATATTAGATGTGCAAAATACGCAACTTTTGGAACAAGAGAGTTATCAGATAATATTATAAAGGCTTTAGAAAATAGAAAAGGTTGTTTAATGGAAAATCATGGTCAAGTAACTTTTGGAAATAACTTAGAGGAAGCTTTTGAGTTAGCAAAAGAAATAGAAAACATTTGCCATCAATACATAAATACAATAAAAATTGGAGAACCTAAGATTCTATCATCATCAGAAATGGATAAAATTTTAGAAAAAGTTAAAAATTATAAAAAGGGGTAATTAATTTATGACTAAAGTGGGTGAGCATATTACTTTAGATATAATTGGTACCAGGAAAGAATATGAGCCATCTTTCTTTGAAAAACTCGTTTATAAAATTTCAAAAAAGGCAAAAGTCACAGTTCTTAATATTTCAAAATATAAATTTGAACCACAAGGCTTCACATTGGTTGCTTTACTAGCGGAGAGTCATATAAGCTTTCATACATTTCCTGAAAAAGGGATTATCAGTTTTGATTTTTTCACCTGTGGAAAAGTAAATCCATCTGTTGCAATTGAAATTATTAAAAAAGAAATAGAACACACTAGAATAATTAAAAAAGAATTTAACAGAGATACAATCTCACTTTACCATGATATTTACAGTTCACCAGGTTTACAAAAATCCTATGTAGTAAAAAATGTGTTAGAAGATTTTACCTCAAAAGCAGGCCAGCACATTGAAATTTTAGATTTAGAACAATTTGGTAAATCTTTATTTATAGATAATGAGATACAAGTAGCCACAAGTGACGAGCATTTATATAGCTCTACTTTTGTAAATGCTGGATTAAAATTAAATAAAGATAAAGAAAAAGCAGCTATTATTGGTGGTGGAGATGGTGGTGTAGCTAGAGAGTGTATTTCCAAAGGATTTGGTTATGTTGATTGGTTTGAATTAGATCCTGAAGTTGTTGATGTATGTGAAAAACATTTAGCTAAAGTTGGAAACAAAGCAACTCAAAAAAACTCTGTTAAATGTGTTTGGGGTGATGCCTTTGAAAGCATCAAAACTATTAAAGATGATACTTACGATAAAATTTTTGTAGATTTAAACGATGATCAATTTTGCATTGATTTAGCAGCTAAAAATATGGATCAACTTGTTAGAATTTTGAAACCTAAAGGAATTATAACTGCACAAGTTGGTAGCCAAGATAAAAAACCTAAACAAGTTGATAAATGGCTTAAAGTTTTTAACAAAAACTTTGGAAATGCCACCTTAGATAGAGTTTATATCCCTAGTTTTGACTGTTCTTGGAACTTTTCTTCTTCAATAAATTACTAAGAAATTTCTTTTTTAAAGCTAAAATTTATGATTAATTAAGATCAAAATTGGAGGAAATAATGAATATGTTTAAAAAAACAATAGTAACAATTTTTGCCTTTTTATTGTTAACAGCAAATGTTTATGCTGACAAAATAAAAATAGGAACAGAGGGCGCTTACCCTCCTTGGAATTCTAAGGATGCTTCTGGAAATTTAAATGGATTTGAAGTTGATCTTGCAAATGAGCTTTGCAAAATCATGAAGCATGAGTGCACAATCGTTGAACAAGACTGGGATGGGATGATACCTGCATTAGTTATGAGAAAATTTGATGCGATCATGGCTGGTATGTCGATTACAGACGAAAGAATGAAAACAATCAACTTTTCACAAGGTTATGCTGATGAAGTTGCTTCTTTAGCTGTAATGAAAGGTTCTGATCTTGAAGGAATGTCTACACCAGAAGGAATAAACTTAAATCTTGGTGGTGGAGATGTAGACAAGGCTCTTAAAACAATTACAGGAGCTTTATCTGGAAAAACTGTTTGTACACAAATTGGTACAATTCACCAAAATTTTTTAGAGTCAGGTGATGTAGGTAAAGTTGATTTAAGAACTTACAAAACACAAGACGAAGTAAATTTAGATTTATCAAATGGTAGATGTGATGCCGCATTAGCAGCTGCAGTTGCTTTTACTGATTATGCTGATAAATCTGGTGAAGCTGTTGTTCTAGTTGGACCAACCTTTTCTGGAGGAGCTTTTGGAAATGGTGTTGGTGTAGGAATTAGAAAAAGTGGTGATGATGCAATCGGAAAAAGAGACGCAAAACTTTTAAAAGATTTTAATAAAGCCATAAATAAAGCTAGAAAAGACGGAACTATTAGCAAACTCGCTATCAAATGGTTCGGTTTCGACGCTTCTATGTAATCATTTAAGAATCGGCGACTATAATATATAGTCGCCATTCTATATGGATCTCTTAGCATTTGGTAAAACAGGGTGGGGTGACGAATTATTTGTTGCTGCGTTAATGACAATAGCTGTTTCAATTACAGCAATGTTTATAGGTTTTATATTTGCATTAATATTTACACCCTTAAAATTATCTAAAAATAAATTCTTAAATTTAATAGCTAATTCATACACTACTGTTATCAGGGGCGTACCTGAGTTATTGGTAATTTATTTATTCTTTTTTGGTGGTAGTGGAGCTTTAATGTATGTGGCTTCTATCTTTGGTTATTATGAATACATTGAAATCAATGCCTTTATTACTGGTTCGGTTGCAATTGGGATTATTTCTGGTGCTTATTCAACAGAAGTATTTAGGGGTGCAATTCAATCTATAGATAAAGGTCAATTTGAAGCTTCGAAAGTTTTAGGCTTTAAAAAACATATACATTTTTTTAAAATTATAATGCCACAAATGTTAAGACTTTCTATTCCAAATTTAAGCAATGTATGGCAAATTACTTTAAAGGATACATCTTTAATATCAGTAACAGGATTAGTTGAAATAATGAGACAATCTTATATAGCTGCCGGCTCAACTAGAGATCCACTATTCTTTTATTCGTTTGCAGCAGTATTATATTTAGCACTTACTTTTCTTAGTATGCAATTAATAAACAGATTAGAACTTAAATATAATAAAGGATATTGATGGATATAGATCTGATAATTGCTAGTTTTCCTAAATTACTTGGCGGAGCTTTAATAACACTAAAATTATTATCTGCTTCAATGTTTTTTGGAATATTGATAGGTTTATTTTTTGCAATTTTAAGGATTAAAAATAATTTTTTATCAAAAATTGCCTATGGTTACTCTTATGTATTTAGAGGCACACCATTGCTGGTACAAATATTTATTATTTACTATGGATTTGCAGAAATTGATCTGATTAGAAAAACATTTTTATGGGAAGCATTTAAAGAACCTTACTGGTGTGCAATTATAGCTTTTGCATTAAATACTGGAGCATATACTTCAGAGATCTTAAGATCTGCATTTGAAACTATTAAAATAGGTTATATAGAGGCAGGAAAAAGCTTAGGCATTTCTAAAAAATTGATATTTTACAAAATACAAATTCCTATAGCTATAAAACAATCTTTACCAGCTTATGGTAATGAAATTATTTTAATGCTTAAAGGAACATCTTTAGCAAGTACAGTCACCCTTATGGACATAACTGGTATTGCAAAATATATAATTTCAACAACATTTAAACCTATAGAAGTATTTATTGTAGCTGGAAGTATTTATCTATTTATGACTTTTATTATTCACAATGTAATTAAATTTTTAGAAAAAAAATATAGTTTTAATAATTAGTAACTCGTGTATTCTTTAATTTCTTTTATTTTTGATCCAGTATGATTATTAATTTCCAATTTTATTTTTGCTCTATCATCGTTTAAAAAATGAACATCTCTTGAAAGTTTGACAAATTTTTCTCCAAAATCGCTCTCTTTCTCACATTGACGCTTATCATCCTCTATTACCCAAAGCTTAGCATTAATTTCTTTTAAAGATTGATACAATTTATTTATTTTTTCGTCAGTTTTAATATTTTTATCTAATTGTTCTCTTAAAATTTCATGTTCATCAATAACAAACTTAAGTTTATCTTGATCTTTAATTTTGTCTTTTTTAATTTCTAAAATAGAAATTTTGTCTAAAAGCTCACCTACTGAAACTTCAACTAGAATTTTATTCATAAAATTTTATAGTATGTTAAGTTGTTTAAAATATGTCTAATATATTGATTATAAAACATGGCTCATTAGGAGATATAGCTCAAGCTTGTGGTGCAATTCAAGATATATCTGAAGCGCATAAGGGAAATCCGATATATTTACTAACTACTAAACCATACTTTGATTTATTTAAAAAAAATCCATATTTAACAGACGTTATTATAGATAAACGTTTATCTAGATTTAATCTCATCTATTTATATTCATTAATGAAAAAAATTAAAAAATTTAAAATTTCTAAAGTTTATGATTTACAAAACTCTTCTAGAACAGCTTTTTATAAAAAAATTCTTTTCCCTAATTCAAATTCAAGCACATGGTCTTCGTCTGAAACAACACTTCCAGAAAATCAAACAAAAGAAGAATTTGATAAACTTCCAGTGCTGGATCGTTTTGATCATCAATTAAAAAAAACTGGCATAAATACAAAAAATACAATGGTTCCTAATTTTTCTTGGGCTTGCGATGATATTTCAAGTCTTAAATCTGAATTTAAATTAAATAAATATATTGTAATATTTCCTTTTTGTTCAACTCATCTACCTCAAAAAAAATGGCCTTATTTTGATAAGTTAATAAATTTAATAAAGGATAAATATAATCATGAAATAAGTATCGTTGTAGCTCCAGGTCCAAATGAATTAGAAGATGCAAAGAAGATAGATGCTAAATGTATATTAGATAACAATAAAGCTCTAAATATAAGTCAACTTGCTACATTAATAAATGATAGTATTTTTGTTGTAGCTAATGACACAGGTCCCGCTCATATTGCAGCTCACTTAAATGTTAATGGAATATCTTTATTTGGATCTCATACAACAGCACACAAGGTAAGTATTGAAAGAGAAAATTTTAAGGCTATTCAAGTTTCAGATTTATCAAAATTATCTGCAGAAAAAGTTTTTGAAAAGTTATGTAATTTAATTTCTTAATTAAGTTATGTTAAATAGATTAGATCTGACAATCCATAACAAAGAACTGCACTCATTATAAATAAAACAAAAGGTACAAGGATGCCTTCGCCAGTAAATTTATCTGTAACGCCAAGCTTGCTTATGTTCTTTGAATAGTAATTAGTTATAGTAACAACGAAGTGAGTAATTACAATTAGGTTAAAAAATGTCCAGGTTCCTTCAACACCATTTGGTCTCACAAACATTATGTATAATGCCATTATTATCCATGCTAAGAAAAATGCTCCTAAAAATCTGATCATGAAGGCAGCTGTATGATCGATGCCAAATTTATCCATGAATTTTCTAGTACCAAATAATAATTGAGAAGCATAAAATGCTAAAATTCCAAAGTGAACGATGTAAATTATTAAATAAATTATTCCATTAAATTTTTCGATCATGGTTATTAATATCACAGAATTTTCAAATATTGTTGCACAATATTATCCCATTCAAATTTTTTAGCGAATTCCTTAGCTTTATTACCCATTTCTTTAGATAGATTATTTTTTAATAGAGTTTCTATACTTGAATAAATATCATCTAGATTGTTACCATCACAAATGATTCCTGTTTCTTTGTCTTTAATCGCATCTGCAGCTCCTCCATCTTTTCCACCTATTGACGGAACACCATACTGAGCTGCTTCAACATAAGCTATACCAAACCCTTCAACAGAATTTTTGTGAATAATAGAAGGCATCACAAATAGATCTGATTTGGATATCAAGGCATTTTTAAGCTCTTGAGAAATATTCTTTTGAAAAATAACATGATTTTCTAAACCTAATTCGTTTACCAATTTTCTAATATTTTCCTCCTCTTCTCCATAACCCACAGAGACATAGATAATATTTGGGTAGATTTGTTTAAGATTCCTAAGAGCCATAATAATTTTTTCATGATTTTTTCTTTTATCATATCTAGACACTGTTATTAGTCTTGGGTTTTTTCCTTTTAATAAAATTTCAGCATCTTTTATTATTTTATTTTCAATAGGTGATGCGGGATACACACCAGGGTTAATAACAATTATATTTTTATTACTTACACCATTCTCTACAGCAAGATTTTTTGTGTATTCTGAATTGGCAACAATAAAATGAGCATCATTAAGAACTTTAATTATTCTATTATATATCCTACTATTTTTTGGATGGTTAATTTCTTTAGAGTGAATTAAACAAATTTTTTTTTTGTTAGTTTTAATTAATTCAAGACTTTTCCAATGATCAGTTATAATACATTCAATTTTACTGTTCTCTTTAATAAATTCATTAACTAGATATGCTTTTCTATACTTTCTAATAAATTTAGGGCCTGAAACTCTTTCAATTGTGTAAGATAGATTTTTATCAAACTCCAGACATCTGTCATAATTATCAGCAAAAACTTTTATTAATTTATGTTTAGAAAGCGAGTTGGCCAAACCCCACATTAAATTTTGCATTCCTCCAACTTCTGGAGGGAAAGATCTTGTTACAATCAAGTGCATTAATTTTTAAACCACTTAATATTGCAACCCATACTAGGTATTTGTTCAGATGGACCATTACCAGTTTTAGCAATTAGGGTCATGGCATTTAGTAGATCACTAGGACCTTCTTGAACAGGTTTTAGATCTTTAAGTTCTCTTATTCTACCTCTATATTGCAGTTCTAAATTTTTGTTATATCCAAAAAAATCTGGGGTACATACTGCTCCAAATTTTTTTGCAATTTCTTGACTTTCATCAAAAAGATATGGGAAATTAAATTTATTTTCATTTGAAAATATTTTCATTTTATCAAATGAGTCATCAGGATAATTGCCGGTATCATTAGACATGATTGCAACTGAATTAACACCAATTTTTTTTAAATCATTAGTATCATCAACAATATTTTGTATTACTCCCTTTACATAAGGACAATGATTACAAATAAACATAATAAGTGTACCGTTTTCACCTTTTACATCTTCAAGATTAATATTTGTATTATCAGTTGATAAAAGTTTAAAAGTTTCTACTTTTTTTCCAAAATCGCATATTGGTGTTTTTGTAAGTGACATGTTAAAATAGTGTATAAATTATGTTTTACGATTTGGAAAATAAAAAAGCAAATAACTATGGTGAAAATTGGGTTGCTCCAAATGCCCATGTAATTGGGGATGTTACATTAGAAAAAAATACAAGTATTTGGTTTAATGCCACTTTAAGAGGAGATATTGAGAATATTCACATTGGAGAGGGATCAAATATTCAAGATGGAAGTGTCCTTCACACTGATCCAGGTTATCCTTTAAAGATTGGCAAAAATGTTACTGTTGGTCATATGGTAATGTTACATGGGTGTTCGATTGATGATAAT
>CABYUS010000006.1 GCA_902522225.1 uncultured Pelagibacteraceae bacterium | reverse complement strand
CTAAAATGAAAGTTCTTCAGCCAGAAATGACAAGATTAAAGGAAATTCATAAAGAAGATAAAATGAAGTTGCAGCAAGAAATGATGGCGCTATACAAGAGAGAGAAAGTTAATCCAGTTAGTGGTTGTTTGCCAGTGTTGATTCAAATACCATTTTTCTTTGCAATTTACAAAATGTTGTTTGTAACTATTGAAATGAGACATCAACCATTTTTTGGTTGGATTAAAGATCTTTCTGAGCGTGACCCTACCTCTATATTTAATTTATTTGGTCTGATACCATGGGATCCTCCATCTTTTTTAATTATTGGAGTATGGCCAATTTTAATGGGAGTTTCGATGTTTATTCAACAAAAACTTAATCCAGCGCCGCCCGATCCTATTCAAGCTAAAATATTTATGTTTTTTCCACTTTTCTTAACGGTTATATTGGCACCTTTTCCGTCAGGGTTGGTAGTCTACTGGACCATTAATAATATACTGACGATGGCACAACAGGTCGTAATAATGAAGAGAACAAAGGTTAAAACAGTTTAATATAGTTAATGGAACTAGACAAAATTTTACCACAAGATGGCCCATCAAAAGAAGAGGTTATTCGATATTTAAATAAATATAAAAATGAATATATAGTTATTAAATGTGGTGGAAGTGTTCTTAATGATCCAAAATTATTTGAGAAATTGATAGGAGATATAGTCATTTTAAAAAAATTAGAATTTAATCCTGTAATTGTTCATGGTGGAGGAAAGAAAATAAATGCTAAGTTAAATAGTAAAAATATCAAAAGCAAATTTATAAAAGGGTTAAGAGTTACAAGTAAAGAAATAATTAATATTGTTAAAGAAGTTTTAATAGACTTTAACAAAGAAATTGTTGAAACTTTTAAAAATTTTTCTTGTAAATCAGAATGTTTTACAAGTGAACAAAATTGTGTTCTCCTAGTTGAGCCTGCTGATAAGGAGCTAGAATTTGTTGGAGTGCCATTAGATGTTGACATCAAAATTATCAATAAAACTATAAATGAAAATATAATACCAGTTATTGCCCCACTAGGATTAAGCAAAAATAAGCAAGTTTATAATATAAATGCAGATACAGCGGCCGGCGCTATCTCAAAAAAATTAAAGGCGAGAAGATTGTTAATCCTAAGTGATGTGGAAGGTGTATTAGATAAAGATAATAAATTAATACCTGAAATAAATTCTATAAAAGCAAACGAGTTGGTTAAAAAAGGTACAATATCCGAGGGTATGATACCTAAAATAAATAATTGTATAGATGTTGCGCGTAATGGTGTTAAAGGTGTAGTTATAATTGATGGAAGAAAATCTCACTCTATACTATTTGAATTATTGTCAGATAAAGGAGCTGGAACATTAATTAGACAATGAAAGAATTTAAAAAAATTAAAAATTTTATATTTGATTGTGATGGTGTTTTATATGATGATCTTGAAGGTGTTTTTGGTCAGGTGAGCAAACGTATGACACAGTACATCTCTGAAAAACTTAATTTAAATCTTAGAGAAGCAAAAGAATTACAAACTAATTATTTTCATAAATATAACACAAGCTTGAATGGATTGATGATTCATCATGATATTGATCCTCAAGAATTCTTAAAATACGTTCATGATATAAATTTAGATTTTTTACAAAAAGATAAAATATTGAGAAAGGAATTACTTAAACTCAAATCTAAAAAATTTGTTTTTACAAATGGATCTCATGATCATGCATCAAATATTACCAAAACGCTTGGTATTGAAGATTTATTTGATGGTTTTTTTGATATAACGGATTGTAATTTCATCCCTAAACCTTCAATTGAGCCCTATAAAAAATTAATTAGTAAATTTAATATAAATCCCTCTGAAACTGTATTTATTGAGGATATTGCAATTAATTTAGAACCCGCAAAAAAACTTGGAATGAAAACAGTATGGCTAAAAAACAATGAATATTGGGGTAAAAAAGATTCTGATAAAAAGTTTATTGATTTAAAAATAGAAAATCTCTCTAGTTTTTTAAAAGAAATTAATATATTAAAATAATCTTAAGTAGTATGAAAGATCTTGAACAAATAATTAATAGTGCATGGGAAAATAAAGAAAGAATAGATCAAAATTCGGATCAAGAATTAAAGGACTCTATTAATAAAATAATAAACCAATTAGACTCAGGAAAAGTAAGAGTTGCTGAAAAAATTGATGGAAAATGGTTTACTCATCAATATGTAAAAAAAGCAATCATGTTAAGCTTTAGAATTCATCCAATGCAGAATTTAAGTGGCCCTTATAGCAGCTGGTATGATAAAGAACATTTGCTTAAGGGTAAAACAGCAGGATGGACAAAAGAAGATCACGAAAAAGCTGGTTTTAGAATGGTGCCTAATTCCCCAGTCAGAAAAGGATCGTTTGTTGGAAAAAATGCTGTTTTGATGCCATGCTATGTTAATATTGGAGCATATATTGATGAGGGAACAATGATTGATACTTTTGCCAGAGCTGGTAGTTGTTGTCAGATTGGAAAAAATTGTCATATTTCTGCGGGTAGCGGTGTAGGAGGTGTTTTAGAGCCAGCCCAAGCATTACCTACTATAATTGAAGATAATGTATTTTTAGGAGCAATGTCTGAAGTTGTAGAAGGAGTAATAGTAGGAGAAGGTTCAGTATTAAGCATGGGTATGTTTATTGGACAATCGACGAAAATAGTTGATAGAAAAACTGGAGATATAACTTATGGATCTATTCCACCATACTCGGTTGTGGTACCTGGAACTTTACCAGACAAAAATAATAAAAATTCACCTTCCTTAAGCTGCGCAGTAATTATCAAAAAAGTAGATGAAAAAACTAGATCAAAAACTTCTATTAACGATCTTTTGAGAGATTAATATGATTGTTTATAATGATTTAAAATTAGCAAAAGAGCTAATTAAATATCCTACTATCACACCCGTAGATGCTGGTGTGATGAGTTTTTTTTCTAAAAAATTATCTAAGATTGGTTTTAAATGTAAAATTTTAGAATTTAAAAAGAAAAATTTCAAACCAGTTAAAAATCTTTATGCTAGAATAGGTAATAAAAGTCCAAATTTCTGTTTTGCTGGTCATCTTGATGTAGTGCCACCAGGGAATTTGAAAGATTGGTCCATTAATCCATTCAATCCTAAAATTAAAAAAAATAATCTAATTGGAAGAGGCGCAAATGATATGAAAAGTTCAATTGCATGCTTTACATCTGCAGTTAGTAAATTTTTAAAAGAAAATAATGATTTTAAAGGATCGATAAGCTTTCTAATAACAGGTGATGAAGAAGGAATAGCAGTAAATGGAACAAAAAGAGTAGTAGAATTTTTAAAAAAAGAGAGAGAGAAAATTGATTTTTGTTTAGTAGGGGAACCTACAAATCCTAATAAGCTTGGAGAAATGATTAAAATTGGAAGAAGAGGATCGTTAACAGGAAATATTACAATTTATGGAACTCAAGGACATGTAGCATACCCACAAAGAGCAAATAATCCATCGAATTGCATTATAAAAATATTAAAAAAACTAAGTGATATAAAATTTGATAATGGTAATAAAAATTTTCAGCCCTCTAATTTAGAAATTACAAAAATCAATATTGAAAATTCTGCTGACAATATTATTCCAGGAGTTGCTAAAGCAACTTTCAATATAAGATTTAATAATAAACATTCATCATACTCTTTAAAAAAAAAACTAAATTATATTATTTCAAATATTTCTAAAAAACATAAATGTAAACATAGAATATTTTATTTAGTTTCAGGCGAATCTTTTTTGTCAAAAAAAAATGAAACTACATTAATGATACAAAAAATTATAAAAAAAATTACGAAAGAAAAGGCAATATTAAGTACTACTGGGGGGACCTCGGATGCTAGATTTATAAGAAAGATTTCTCCTTGTTTAGAATTTGGTCTTGTTGGGAAGACTATGCATAAAATTGATGAGGCTGTTTCATTGAAAGACTTAAAAAATTTAACTAAAATTTATAATCAAATACTTACAGAATTTTTTTTAAGAAAATAAATTATTAATGAAAACTGTAGTTTTAACTTCTGACACTTCAGTAGATCATCACACAGGGATAGGTCATCCTGAAAGACCTGATAGAGTTTCATGTGTAATTCAAAATTTAAGAAAAATAAGTAAAGAAAAATTAGATTGGAATAAATCTTCAAGCTTTGATAAAAATTTATTAAATATTACACATAGTAAAAATTATATTCAAGAAGTTGAAAAGTCTTTCCCTGCAAAAGGTTTGTATTTTTTAGATGGGGACACAATAGTTTCTCCAGGAAGTAAAAATGCTTCGTTTGATGCTGTAGGTTCTATAATTAAAGCAATAGATCTTGTTCAAAATAAAAAAAATAAAAATGCTTTTTGCGCTGTAAGACCACCAGGACATCATGCAGAAAAAAATAAAGCAATGGGATTTTGTATTTTTAACAATGTTGCTGTTGGAGCAAAATATCTTATAAAAAAATATAAATTAAAGAAAATTGCTATTATTGATTTTGACGTTCATCATGGGAATGGAACTCAGGATATTTTTTATGATAATGACCAAGTTTTATATATTTCTACGCACCAGTATCCCTTTTATCCTGGATCTGGATCTAGTCACGAAAAAGGGAAATTTAATAATATTTTTAATATTCCTCTAGTGGCTGGCACAACATCTGAAGAATATTTAAATGCTTATGAAAGAGTATTAAAAAAACTAAAGCAGTTTAAACCAAATTTCATTTTATTTTCTGCTGGTTTTGACAGTCATAAGGATGATCCATTAGCACAATTACAATTAGTATCATCAGATTTTTATACTTTAACTAAAAGAACATTAGAAATATCAAAAAATTTATGTGATGGAAAAGTTGTATCTATTTTAGAGGGTGGATATGATCTTAACGCATTAATGGAAAGCAGTGAGATGCATGTAAAAGCTTTATTGGAATTTAATTGAAAAATAACTAATAATCATTAAACAAATCTAAATGAAACTTTATAAAATTAAAAAAACCCCCATAGATAAAAAAGGCCTTGGCTTAGTTGCGTCCTGTGACATAAAAAAAGGAACAAAAATAATTAATTATATTGGAAACATCATTACTAAAAAACAGACCGAAGAAAATCCAAAATTTGATAATTCTAAACCAATATATCTTTTTAATCTTAATAATAGATATGATATGGATGGAGATGTTCCATGGAATACTGCTAGATTAATAAATCATTCATGCTCAAATAATTGCGATTACGATGGCAAAGGTTTAAAACTATGGGTTACTGCTATAAAAGACATAAAAAAAGGAGAAGAAATTACCTGTGACTATGGTTTTGGTTATGATTCTGACTATAAACAATTTCCTTGTAATTGTAGATCAAAAAACTGTGCTGGATATATTGTTAGAGAAGGCTCAAGATGGAGAATAAATAAAAAATTTAAAAAAAACAAAAAAAATTAGTACAGAACTTTTTCGAGATATAGCCCATTTGGTGGTGCTGGAGGAGCGCATAAAATTCTTTTCTTTGCCTTAAACACTTTAATAAATTTTTTTAAACTCCATTTTCCTTCACCCAAATATTTTAAACATCCCACCATTGATCGGACTTGTTGTTGTAAAAAAGATTGAGATTTAAATTTTATATAGATAACATTATTTTTTTTTAATATTTTTAAAGACTTAATTGACCTAATTGGACTATTTGAATTACAGCTTGATGACCTAAATGTTGAAAAATCGTGAGTACCTAATAATTTTTTTGCACCTCTCTTCATAAGATTTACATCAAGTTCACTAGATATATGCCATCCCCTATCTTTAGATATCGAAGGTTTGCTTATACGATTAAAAATTATATATTTATAAATTCTCATTTTTGCTGAGTAACGAGCATGAAAATTTAAATTTTTTTTCTTTATTCTTAATATTGAAATTAAACTATCATTGAGAAAATAATTTATTGATTTAATAAATTTATCTAAATTTTCAATTTTTTTTTTACAATCAAAATGTGCAGATTGTTCAAAAGCATGAACACCAGTATCTGTTCTTCCTGCACCGATAAGTTTTATCTTCTCTTTTGTAATTTTTTTTATTTTTTGTTCAATTGTTTTTTGTATTGTTTTGCCATTTGATTGGATTTGCCAACCTTGAAAACTAGTACCAACATACTCCACTAAAATATGATACCTATGCATTATTTAAGTTTGAGCCTATTTTAATTTTAGAACCAAGTAAAAATTCGTTTATTTTTTGAATCTTTTTTCCTTCTTTTTGAATTTCAACAATTTTTAGCGAATTTTCTTTACAAAAAACTTCAAGATTATCATTTGAAACTATCCCAGGAATTCCTTTTTTATTACCGAGTTCTCCTCTTAATATTTTATATCTTTTACCACTATAAATAAACCAAGCTCCAGGAATTGGGTTTAATCCATTAATTTTACGAATTATCTGTTCTCCAGTTTCATTCCAATCAATTTTTCCCTCAGATTTCAAAATTTTTTTTGCATAAGTTGCTTCTGAATTATTTTGATCTTTAAATATTAATCTGTCTTCCAGAATATCATCAATATCTTCTGATAATTTTTCAGATGCTAGATGAGATAATTTTTCAGATAAAGTTAAAAAATTATCATTATCACTTATTGAAATTTTATATTTTTTTGAAACAGGTCCTGCATCTAACTCTTCAATAATACGCATTATACTAATACCAGTTTCCTTATCTAAATTAATTATTGATCTTTGAATTGGAGCAGCACCTCTCCATTTTGGCAACAAGGATGCATGAATATTAATAAAACCCTTTTTTGTTAAACTTAAAATCTCTTTAGGAATAATCTGTCCATAAGCTACCACAATTGCTAAGTCCGCATCTAAGTTTTTTATAAAATTAATTTCTTCTTTATTTTCATTTAAGCTAATTGGAGATCGTACATCAATACCTAGTGTTTCAGAAATTCCTTGTACTGGTGAAATATTTAATTGTTGTCCTCTATTTGATTTTTTTGGTGGTTGGGTGTAGACAACGCTAACTTGATATCCATTTTGATATAATTTCTTTAAAATTGGAACTGCAAACATAGGTGTTCCCATAAAGATAATTTTTTTAAGCATTATCTATACAACTATTCTGTCAGGTTTGCTTTTTGATAATTTTTTAATGATATAGTCTCTTTTAAGTTTTGATAAGTAGTCAATAAATAATATTCCCTCAAGGTGATCCATTTCGTGCTGAATACATGTTGCTAAAAGACCATCTGTGTCTAACATTTTTTTCTTCCCCTCGTAATTTAAATATTCGACAGTACATTTATTTGGTCTATCAATTTCTGCAAATTGATCTGGAACAGATAAACATCCTTCTTCGTATGTTGTTAGTTTATCATTTTTTTTTATTATTACCGGGTTTACAAAAAATAATGGCATATTTTTATTTTCTTTTTTTCCTAAATCTATGACTATAATTCTTTTTGGCACTCCAACTTGTATAGCTGCCAATCCTATCCCATTAGCGTCATACATTGTTTCAAGCATATCATCCATTAAAGTTCTTTCTACATCACTTACTTCATCAACCTTCTTTGATACTTGACGTAAAAATTTGTTTGGTTCAGTTAATATTTTTTTAATTGTCATATAAAATAATATAAATTCATAATAATTTTAAACTTTATGTGGCACAACATCTAAAATAATAGAGTTTCTTAATTTATTTATTTTTAGTTTATTTAAAGTCTCAATTATAAAGTAAATTGTCTCTGAGCCTAAATCTTTAATTCTGTCTTCTCTTATAAGTTCCACTAACTTTAATAAACTCATCCCTTGCTCATCACTATCAATATATTTTTGAATTTGCTCCGGTATTTCTGGTTTTTTTATATTATATAAATTTTTATATTTATTGGGGATCTCTATTCCGTCTGATCTAAGCGACTCTATTATTATTATGTCTTTAGTGGAAAAAATATAATTTTTGTCTTTTTTTATAGTATCTTTAAAAATGCTTTCTAAGTTTTTCTTCGTTTCATTTAATGAAGACTCTCCACTAAAATATTTCAAAAGTTTTGACTGATGAATAACCTTATTATTTATTTTAATAGACTTTGTTGATGTTAATGAAGTTTTTAGGTTTTTTTTATAGAATTTTGTATAATTAGATGGAACCAAATCCTCGTCAATATCAATCAAAAAATTATTAAGTTTTATCTCAAAAGCATTTTCAGTGCCTGATTCATTAAATGAATCTTTTAAATCTTTTAAAATTGAAATTTTTAAAGATGGTTCATCAAAAATTAATGCTCCTTGATATAACAGTGCTCTTCCTTCAACTGGATGCAGTAATTTATGAGTTTCTTGTATGTTCAGATATTGGTTAATATTAAATAAAAACTTTTCATAAATGAAAAAAAGCTGTTCCTCAGGAAAATTTTTATCGTGTGTAGCTTTTTCAAGGGCTAAAATTTTTTCTTTATTTTCTATATCAACATCGTCGATATTTGTTAATAAATTTGCTGATGAAAGGTAGCTCCATATAAATTTTGGTGAAGAAATATTTGGTTCATAAATAAAATCATCATTTAATCGATGAGAGAGATGAAAATTTAAAATATTTTTATCGTTAACTTCATTTTTTACATTATCCTCATACCCAATTAATTTAAATACTCTTTTCTCGAAGAAACTATCTGTAAAACCTGCCTCTTGAAGCAAGTCAAGTTGCAAAAGACTTTCCTCAATTTTGTTTTCATTAAGCAAACAATAAATTTTAAATTTTAACAAATAATTATTTTCTGTATTAAGTTTATTATCAAATATCTTACAGGCACTTTTTAAATCAGTTTTAGATAAATTTTGGTTAACATAATATTTAATTAAATCATCGTTAAATCTTAAATTATTATTTTTATTTAGATAAACTTCAACCAAATTTAAATCAGCATTTTTTATTAACCACTTATTTTTAAAATTAATAAATTCTTCAAAACTTATATTATTTGAAGGGCTGTATGAGTTTGTTAAGAGTAAAATATTTAATATATTGCTAGAGTCTCTTGATAAATTAATTTTAAGAATTTTATTTAATGTTTCAGACAATATTTTACCATCAGTTTTTTTCCACATATCAATTGATAAATCGTTAGTTTCGGGGTCATAAATTCCAACAATTTCATTTTTATTGGTAAAAAAACTAGAGTCTTCGTCAATAGTAATAACATCTTTATTTAAAATATTCTTATCTGACAAAATAATATTATTATCAGAATCCTGAATTTGACTTTCATCAGAAACTTTTTTTGTGTTAGTTTTATTTTCTTCAATATTCCAAATATCTACTGCTTCTTCTGAATAAACTCCTTTAATTGATAGAAGAACTAATAAAATTATAAAAAGGTTATCATTTAATAACTTTAAAATTTTCATTTGGAATAATCTGTTTGATATCTTTACTTGGGTATGGAAATTCAATCCTGTCTAATAACACAATAACTAGGAAAAGCATTCCAAAAATCATAGCTAACTTTAATAGAGTCCTATAAATAGAACTATTGAGTGCAAAGCTTGTTTTTTTTTTGAATTGCATATAATCTTTTAATAATTTCAAATTAAGACATATTTGTGTTTTTTCAATAATGAACTTAATAAAATCAAAAAAAAATTTAGTATTAATAGGTATGATGGGTTCTGGAAAAACACACTTAGGGGCCAATTTGGCAAAGAAATTAGAATATAAATTTTACGATACTGATCATTTGATTGAAAATCAAACGAACTTAAAAATATCAAAAATATTTAGTGATTTTGGAGAAAAATACTTCAGAGATTTAGAAGAAAAAATAACATTGGATGTTTTGAGAAAAAAAAATAGCGTAATTTCTTTAGGTGGGGGTGGTTACTTAAATCATGAAATAAGAAAATTTATAAAACTGTCCTGTTTTACTGTTTGGCTTAAATGGGACTCAAAAACATTAATTGACAGAGTAAAAAGAAATAAAAATAGACCAATTATATGTAATATGAAAAACTTAGAGATAAAAAAATTAATAGAGAGAAGAGCAAAAATCTATGCTCAATCAAATATTAAAATTAATTGTGAAGGAAAATCTAAAAAAAATATTATAAATAGGATAATTGAACTTTATGAAAAACTATAAAATTCTAGTTAAGACTAATCAACGCTCCTATCCAGTAATTATTGGAAAAAATATTTCATTAAATATTTCAAAGATTTTAAAAGAAAATAATATTTATTTTCAAAAATGTTTAATTATATATGACAACAAAGTTCCAATAAAAGTTTTAAAAAATTTAAAACAAAAGCTAAAAAATAAAAAAATTTTTATATACAAAATTAAATCAAGTGAAAAAATTAAAAATATAAGCACAGTAAATAAAATAGTTGATTTCACTTTAAAAAAAAAATTTCACAGAACTGACTTAATTATTTCTGTTGGTGGTGGAATAGTTAGTGATATTTCAGGTTTTGTATCTAGTATTTTCAAAAGAGGAATTAATTTTGTAAATATGCCAACTACTCTATTATCCCAAGTTGATGCATCGATAGGTGGAAAAACAGGTGTAAATTCAATTTATGGAAAAAATCTAATAGGATCCTTTTATCAGCCAAATTTAGTTTTATCTGATATAGAATTTTTAAAATCACTTCCAAAGAGAGAAATAACTTGTGGATACGCTGAAATATTAAAACATGCATTAGTAAGAAATAAGAAGAAATTTTTATTTTTGAATAAAAATTTAAAAAAAATATTTAATCTTGATGAAAAAATAATATCAAAAACCATATACGAAAGTTGTAAAATAAAAAAAGATATAATTGAAAAAGATCCTCTTGAAAAAAATTTTAGAAAAGTACTTAATTACGGCCATACATTTGGACATGCATTTGAAGCTAATTTGAATTATTCAAAAAAACTTAATCATGGAGAAGCTGTTTTATTAGGCATGTTCTGTGCAAATAACTTTGCGTATAAAAAAAATATTATTAAAAAAAATGATTTCAATATCATTAGAGAGCATTTTTCTAAATTTAATTTATCTAATAAAATAAAAAAAATCGTAAAAAAAAATGATCTTGCAAGTGTAATTAATTATATGAAAACTGATAAAAAAAACTATAATAATAAAATAAATTTAATTCTACTTGACAGAATTGGATCTGCAAAAATTAATAATACTTATAATGCAACTGATTTAATCTCCTTTTTAAGGGATCTGTTGATTTATAAGTAGTTGAATCGAGTGAATATATATTTTTAATTCTCTTGAAATAGATTTATATACAATTTTATTTGCTTCAATTTTACTAAAAGATTTTAATTTTTGAGACTTAATTGTTATCTTTAAATGATACTTATCTTTATTATTACCTGAATGATTTTTGTGTAAAAAACTTTTATCTTCTATAAATATATGTTCTAAATTTACTGCTTCTTTTATTTTTTTTTCAACTAATATGACTAATTGATTAATTTTCATAATGTTATTAATAATATACTTTATGAAAAATATTTGTGAATGGAATAATTGTACAGAATTAGGAGAATATAAAGCTCCAAAAGAGAAAGATAATAGTAAAGATCACAGATTACTTTGTATTAAGCATATTAAGGAATTTAACAAAAATTGGAATTATTTTTCAGGCATGAATGAGGAAGAAGTTTTTAATTTTTTAAAGTCTGATATGACATGGCACAAGCCGACTCAAAGTTTTTCTTCATCAGATAATTTTTTTAAGGTTTTGTGGCAAAATGCCCTAAATGATAAAATTGAAATTAATCAAAAAATGGACGGTTATAAGAGAGAAAAACTTATATTTGATCATAATGATATTAAATCATTCGAAGTATTAGGTGTGCCAGTTGGATTAAAATGGGCAGAAATTAAGATTAAATTCAAAAAACTTGTCAAAATATTTCACCCTGATATTAATGCTGGTGATAAAATTAATGAAGAAAAACTTAAACTTATAACTTTGGCTTATACACAATTAAAAAAAACTTATAGAGGTAAAAATTGACTTTAAATTTAAATATAAAACCTGATATTAAAGTAAACACAAAGCAAATTTTTGGGATTGAGTCAGATTTAGAGATTGATGCATTCTCACAAAAAAATGAGTACGTTCCAGAAATTGATAAAACATATAAATTTGATAGAGATACAACATTAGCAATTCTCTCAGGTTTTCTTTTTAATAAAAGAGTGCTTGTGCAAGGCTATCATGGTACTGGAAAATCCACACACATAGAACAGATTGCTGCAAGACTTAACTGGCCCTGTATTCGTGTAAATCTAGATAGCCATGTTAGTAGAATAGATTTAATTGGAAAAGACTCGATTGTATTAAAAGACAATAAACAAGTTACAGAATTTAAAGAAGGAATCTTGCCATGGTCAATACAAAATCCAGTTGCGTTAGTATTTGATGAATATGATGCAGGAAGACCAGATGTAATGTTTGTAATACAAAGAGTGCTAGAGGCAGAAGGTAGCTTTACTTTGTTAGATAAAAATAAGGTAATTAAACAAAATAAATATTTTAGATTATTTGCTACTACAAATACAGTAGGTCTGGGCGACACTACAGGTCTATATCATGGCACCCAGCAAATAAATCAGGGCCAAATGGACAGATGGAATATAGTTACAACACTTAATTATTTAAGTTTAGAAAAGGAAATGGAGATTATATTAGCCAAAAATAAAAATTTGAATAATCATAAAGGTAAAGATAAAGTTGCGAACATGATTAAAGTTGCTTCTTTAACGAGAAAAGGTTTTATATCTGGAGATATATCTACAGTAATGAGTCCAAGGACAGTTTTACACTGGGCTGAAAACTCTCAAATATTTAAAGATGATGGCTACTCATTTAGAGTAACATTTTTAAATAAATGTGACGATTCGGAAAAAAATATTATTGCTGAATATTATCAAAGATGTTTTGGTGAAGATTTGCCAGAATCTTTAGTTAACATTCAAATATAAATGAATAGAGAAGACAGCCTTAAAGAAAAATTTAAACAGGCATTAATATCAACAGCAAAAGTAATATCTGATGATCTATTTGTTGAAAAAAAGAATGAAAAAAATACTCTAAATAACTTTGACATCATTAAAATAGAAGATCTTAATAATAAAAATGATTTTATAAGATCAAGAGCAGATATGGACTCTGCAGCATTAGAAAAAAAATTTTCTAACAATTCTATTTATGAAAAAAATTTACCTCAAAATACAATTTATAAATCACTTTATAAAATATCTGAAAAAATAAGATATGAAATTGTTGGCTCTAAAATGCTCAAAGGAATTGAAAAAAATTTTAAGGACAATTATCAGATAAATATTAATATTAATAAAGATAAAGACAATGAAATAAAAAATCGTGAAGATACGAATGTTGAGCAAGCATTTGAGTTCTATATGTTAAAGAAATTTTTTAAAAGTGATATGAATAATTATTCTAATAAAGTTTTAAGTTATTGGGAAAAGGATTTTGATAAGTGTATATCAGATCATATTGATTTTTTTTATAAAAATATTGAAAACCAAGAAATATATAACAGAAAATTTTCCAAAATTATTGAGTCAATGAATCTGCTTGATAACACTGATGATACACAAGATAACGAAACTAAAGAAAATGATGAGAATAATGAAAATAACAACAAAAATAATGATGAAACTGATAAACAAACTGAGTCACAAAATGAACAAGATCAAATATCTATAGATGAAAATTTTGATGTTAATGAGTTCAGAATGGATGAGAGTTCAATGGAATCTGAAGGAAGCGAGCAAAACTTAGAACAGGTAAATCAGAAAATATCATTAGACTCTATTAATAAAGATTACAAAATCTTTACTGAAAAATATGATCAAACTGAAAGAGCAGATAAATTAGAGTCTAGTGAAGAAATAAAAAAGTTGAGGAAAAATTTAGATCAACAATTAATAAGTTTTCAGGATATAATTACTAAACTTGCAAACAAGCTTCAAAGAGAACTTCTTGCTAAACAAAATAGATCTTGGGAGTTTGATCTAGAGGAAGGCTTACTTGATAGTGCGAAACTAACTAGAGTAATAATTGATCCTTATAATTCTTTATCATTTAAGAAAGAAAAAGATCAAGATTTTAAAGATACTGTAGTCTCACTTTTAATTGATAATTCTGGTTCAATGAGAGGAAGGCCTATTACAATAGCGGCTTTATGTGCTGATATATTATCAAGAACGCTTGAGCGTTGTTCTGTAAAAGTAGAAATACTAGGTTTTACAACCAAAAATTGGAAAGGTGGTCAAAGTAGAGAGTATTGGAACTCAAACAAAAAACCAAAAAATCCAGGAAGACTTAATGATTTAAGACATATTATATATAAAAATGCTGACACGCCTTGGAGACAATCAAAAGTAAATCTTGGCCTAATGTTGAAAGAAGGCTTGTTAAAAGAAAATATTGATGGTGAGGCAATCTCGTGGGCTTTTAATAGATTAAAAAAGAGAAGAGAGGAAAGAAAAATATTAATGGTTATATCTGATGGAGCTCCAGTTGATGATTCTACCTTATCTGTAAATTCAGGTGATTACTTGGAAAAGCATCTTAAAAAGATTGTCAAGTTTATTGAAGATAAAAGTGAAATTGAAGTTCTCGCTATAGGTATTGGTCATGATGTGTCAAGATATTATAATAAAGCAATTAAAATATCAGATGTTCAAGAATTAGGTGATGTAATGATTAGAGAATTAAGTGATTTATTTAAAAGTAAAAAATTAAATTAAATTTTTTTAAGATCAGAATTTTTCCATACTATTTGAATTTTTGCACCACCATATTTCTTCGAATTTTCAAATTTTAAATTTGCATAATTTTTTTCTAAAAGCGTTTTGCCAATAAATATACCTAGACCAAGACCTGGTTTATCCTGATCAATATTTTTTAAATAGGGTTGGCCAATTTTGTTCAGTATTTCCTTTGAGAAGCCTTTTCCATCGTCTTCAATTAATACTTTTGTGAAATTGATATCTCCCACAAGGGTAATATAAACACTTTTTTCTGAATATTTATTAGCATTTCCTATAAAGTTTCTTAAACCATATATTATCTCGATAGAATTATTTATCTTTTCTTGATAAGCATCTTTATCAAAATTAAATGAAAAAACTTTTTGAGAAATTTCTTCAAAAGACTTAATTATTTCAATAATAGAAGTTTCAATTGTTATATTTCTAGTTATAAAATCATCTTTAGTAATAGGGTCTAAAGTTAGTTTCTTTAAAATTTGATTACACCTTTCAATTTGACTAACTAGTAATTCTAAATCTTTTTTTATATTTATATCATCTTTAAATTGCTCCAGTAAATCCTGAGCAATTATTTTAATTGTTGAAAATGGCGTACCAAAAGAATGTGCAGCGGCAGCGGCTTGTCCTCCAAGAGATAGTAACTCGTGCTCTTTAGCCATAATCTCCTCCATTTTATTTAAAGCTTCTTTTCTTATTCGAGCTTCTGCTCCAAATTTCAGTCCAAAATAATTCAAAAAAATTAAAGCAACAAATAAAGAAAAAGGTATTGAATAATAATAATAATCACTTACCAAGAAACTCTCACTTAAAGGCCATGGTAAATCAAAATGAAAAAAAGTGAGAAAAACTATTAATAGCACTGTCTCAGAAACTAATAAAAAATTAGTCTTTATATCTAGGTTACTAGAAGAAAAAACACATGGTAATATTAAAAAAATAACAAAAGGATTTGATACGCCGCCTGTAAGGAATAACAAAAATCCTAACTGGTAAATATCCATATTTAATATTAAAAAAGATAATTTATTTGATAAATAAGTCTCTTTGTAAAATAATAATAAATATAAGTTTGAAAATACACCAACTAAAATGGCAATATTAGATAAAAAAAAATTAAACTTAAATTCAAAATAAAAATAGACTACATAAACTGTAATTAATTGACCCAATATGGCAATCCATCTTAAGTTTACGTATGTGGGTTTATATAGTGAATAATATTTATTGTCTTCAAAAAAATTCATTATTTAAATGTCTAAATTTAAAACATTAATAGCATTAGATACTATAAAATCCCTTCTAGACGAAACATCATTTCCCATCAAAGTATGAATAATTTCTTGATCTTTTTTGATATCTTTTGAATATTGAACTTGAAGTAAATTTCTTGTTTCAGGATTTAAAGTAGTATTCCAAAGTTCATCGGGATTCATCTCGCCTAATCCTTTAAATCTTTGAATGCTTAAATATGATTTTTCCATCTCAATAAAATTATTAAACTCCTTTGAGCCTTTCTTATACCTTTTTGGAGATTTTGTATTTTTCAAGATATAATTTTCAAGTTCATTCTCATCTTTAATATAAATTCCTTTTGTACCTTTATTAATTTTAAATAAGGGTGGTTGAGCTAAATAAATATTTCCATTTTCAATTAATTTATTAAATGGTGCGTTATTAAAAAATGTCAAAAGTAAAGCTCTTATGTGGGATCCATCTACATCTGCATCAGTCATTATAATAATTTTTCCATATCTTAAATCCTTTATGTCTATTTCTTCTACTTTTGGATCTAATCCAAGTGCATTAATCAGGGTAACTATTTCATTTGAGGATATCATTTTCGAAAGCGTTTTAGTTCTTAACTCTGAACTATTACCATTTTTTTTAGAACCATTAAGATCAACGTAGGTATTTAAAATTTTACCTCTCAAAGGAAGGACAGCTTGATTTTCTCTATTTCTCCCTTGTTTTGCTGAGCCTCCAGCAGAATCACCCTCTACAATAAATAATTCTGTTCCCTCTTGTTTTGAACTTTGACAATCTGCCAGCTTTCCTGGTAATCCAGTTAATTCTAGTGCCCCTTTTCTTCTTACATTCTCTCTCGCTTTTCTTGCTACATCCCGAGCAACTGCTGCCTGAATAATTTTTGTCAAAATAATTTTGGAAACGGATGGATTTTGATCAAACCAGGTAGATAATTTTTCACTAACAATGGTCTCAACAATATTTCTTACTTCTGATGAAACTAATTTATCTTTAGTTTGAGAAGAAAATTTAGGATCTGGAATTTTTACAGATAAAACACAAGTCAAACCCTCTTTTACATCATCACCAGATAAGGCTACTTTATTTTTTTTTTGTAAATTCTGCTCAGTTGCATATTTATTTATAACTCTAGTTAATGCACTTCTAAAACCTAACAAATGTGTTCCACCATCTTTTTGATAAATATTATTTGTATATGGATAAACATCCTCTCCATATCCTGAATTCCATTTTAATGAACATTGAATATCAACATTATTTTTTTGTCCTTCTAAATATATTGGTTTTTTAAATAAATCTTTATTATTTTTGTTTTTTAAACTTTCTCTTTTTTCGTCAAGAAACTCTACAAATTCAGTAATTCCTCCATCAAATTTAAATTCCAGAGTTTTAATTTTTTTTAAAGTTAAATCATTTAATGTAATTTTAATACCTTTGTTTAAAAAAGCTAATTCACGTAATCTTTTTTGTATTGTAGAAAAACTAAATTTTGTAAAAGAAAATATTTTTTTTGATGGCAAAAATTTAATCTCTGTACCTGAACTTTTAGAACTTCCTTTTATTTTTAACGGTGCAACAGAATCTCCATTTTTAAATTCAATGTAAAATTTTTTTCCATCTCTATTAATAGTAAGTTGTAAATTTTCAGAAAGAGCATTTACTACTGAAACACCCACACCATGTAGTCCACCAGAAACTTTGTACGAGTCATGATCAAATTTTCCACCTGCGTGAAGTTGAGTCATAATAACTTCTGCTGCAGATTTTTTTTCTTCTTTATGAATATCAGTAGGTATTCCTCTTCCATCATCTTTGACTGATACTGATCCATCGGAGTTAATGTTAACTTCTATATTTTTACAATGTCCAGCTAAAGCCTCATCTATTGAATTATCCACTACCTCATAAACCATGTGGTGTAAACCAGTCCCGTCATCAGTATCCCCAATATACATACCTGGTCTTTTTCTGACAGCTTCTAAACCTTTGAGAACTTTTATGGAGTCAGCTTGATAGTTGTTTGTATTTTTTTTAATCATTTATTTTTTTTTGGAAAAAATAATCATATCATTTTTAAAAAATTAAATAAAATTAAATTACTAAGTGACATCAAATTAATATTGATATTGTTAAGTAATTTGATGTATTTACAAAAAATTTTGTACTTTTCCTTTTTATCAAAAAAAAGGGTTTTTTTAAGTCATGGCGGAGAGAGAGGGATTCGAACCCTCGATACGGTAAACCGTATACACGCTTTCCAAGCGTGCGCCTTCAACCACTCGGCCACCTCTCCAAATTTAATTGCTTTTTATTTATATTTTTTTTATATAATCAATCAAAGTAAATGAAAATATATATAACAGGTATTGCAGGTTTTTTAGGTAGTCATTTAGCTAAAAGGTTAATTAATCTTGGTCATGATATATCAGGAAATGATAGTATGATACAAGGAGATCTAGAAAATCTTCCAAAAAATATAAATTTTCATAAAACTGACTGTTGTAACTTTGAGGAAATGTCAAAAAATTTAAAAGAAATTGATGTTGTTTACCATTGTGCAGCTACTGCTCATGAGGGGTTATCGGTTTTTTCACCAAATTTTATTACAAAAAATATTTATCAAGCCAGCATTTCTGTAATTACAGCAAGTATAGTAAACAAAGTTAAAAGATTTGTTTTTTGTTCTTCAATGGCTAGATATGGTAATCAAACATCTCCGTTTCATGAAAATATGGTTCCTAAACCAGAAGACCCTTATGGAATTGCGAAAGTTGCAGTTGAAGAAAGTTTAAAATTATTATGTGAAACACACTCTATGGATTATAATATTGCAGTTCCTCATAATATAGTTGGACCAAATCAAAAATACGATGATCCCTTTAGAAATGTTATGTCTATTTTTATTAATAGAAATCTTCAAAATAAAGCTTCTATAATTTATGGTGATGGTAATCAAACAAGATGTTTTTCATATATTGATGATGTAATCTTTTGCTTAGAAAAACTAGCATTAGACAAAAGTATCAATAAACAAATAATAAATATTGGACCAGACGAAGAAACAATAACTATAAACAATCTTGCTAAGTTAGTAGCTAATGAAACAGGTTACAATGGTAATCCTATTCACGTTCCCGGAAGACCTTTAGAAGTAAAAGAAGCATCTTGTTCATCAGAAAAAGCAAGAAAATTGCTTGATTATAAAACAAAAACTTCTTTGACAGAAGCTGTTAAACTCACAACAAACTATATAAAAAGTAAAGGTACAAAAAACTTTATATACAATTTACCTATTGAAATTAAATCAGAAATTACCCCTGAAACATGGACAAAAAAAACTATCTAATTTTATCTAAATTTGGCCTGTAGAATGATTTTTTTAACAAATATGAATTTAATAGACCTTGAAATCTCATTTTATAAACAATTTTTTTTTTACTATTTTTAGTAAAACTGTAAAATAAATATTTAATTAGTGAGCTCAAAAAGTTTGGAAAAGTAACTATTATACCTATCAAATATCCATTATGTTTTTTCTTATAGTAAAATTTTGACCACATCCAATGCCAATTTCTTGATTTTTCCATTTCAAGATCATCTCTATTACCATGAGAATTTCCTCCCTCATGTTTTATTTTAATATTTACTACAATTATTCTTCCATTGTGAGCTTTGATATTTCTGCATAAATCTATCTCCTCCAAATATAAGAAAAAATTTTCATCAAAAAAAGTTTTAAATAAATTCTTTTTATTTAATAGCATTGCAAATCCCTTAACATGTTCAACGTCAGCTATTTCATTATCTTTAAAAAGATGATCAAAAATATCATTTTCTTCTAAAGGTGCAGCTATAGAAAAATCTTCTGACTTTAATTTATCTAAAAAATTATCTAAAAAATTTGGTGTAAGAATAGTATCTGGATTTAAAATAAAAACATAATCAGTTTCAGTTTTTTTAATACCAAAATTATTTGCTTTGCCATAGCCAAAATTTTCTGGCATTAAAAAACATTCTAAATTCTCATATTTATTCTCTAAAGCTATTTTTAAATTCTTATCTTGGGAATTTTCAATTATTATTTTATTAATTTTACTTGGGATTGAGTCCAGACAATTAAAAATTGTCCTACTACTTTTAAAAGTTGTAATAACAAATGTAATATTTTCTAAACTAATCAAATTAACTAATTAAAATTTTAATATTCATACTAAATAATTTCTAAAATTTGCTCATAGCTCATTGTGCGCATTATTTTAGAATAGTTCTCGTAAAAAAATTTATACTTCAATTTTTTAAAAGATAAATTTCCAATATTTAAAATATTCGAATTTTTTTCTTTTTTAATTACTCCAAGTCCTTGATCTGATAATACGGTATAAGTATTAACATTTTGCCATGTTCTTGCTTCTACTATTGCTTTCCAAACATCTCCATTCCAAACATACCTTGTTCTCGGAACCCTTTGATGATTTATAGTTGAGGGCAAGCAATCATGTAAAATTATAATTCCATTTTTATTTAAAATCTTAATTGAATTTAAAATATCTTTTTTAACTTGATCATATTCATGTAACCCATCTATAAAAATACAGTCAAATTGTAACTTATTTTTCGCAAAAAATTGGTCGCTTGTGCCCCTAAAATTACCTCCACTTATTGGATCAACACCTATTTTTTTTTCTATTTCAATTTTATCAAATACTTCATTGTTGTGGCAGCCAATCTCTAAATAATTCTTGTAGTTATTTTTTATTATTGCGTATTTAATTAAATCTAATCTATGTTTTTTGTCTAAATTAAAATTTATTTTTTTTGAAAATTTTTCACTAAAAATTAAATGATAAATTTTATTAATTAAAAAATTTAATTTTCTATTTTCTTCAAATTTATTCTTAAACATATAAATTTATTTCTCCTTAGATATTTTTAATACGCCAATAAATGCTTCCTGTGGAATCTCCACTTTACCAAATTGTTTTGCCCTAGCTTTACCCTTTTTTTGTTTTTCTAATAATTTTCTTTTTCTATCAACTGCACCACCACCATGAATTTTTGTTAATACGTCTTTTTTAAAACCCTTTATTGTCTCTCTGGCTATAATTTTCCCACCAATTGCAGCCTGAACCGGTATCATAAAATTATGTCTCGGTATCAAATCTTTTAATTTTTCGCAAACTTCCCGTCCAGTTTTTTGTGCAAAATCTTTATGGATCATCATAGCTAAAGCATCTACCGGTTCTGTATTTACTAAAATACCCATTTTCACTAAATTGCCCACTCTATGACCTATTATTTCATAATCAAAACTTGCATATCCACTTGTCATTGATTTTAATCTATCATTAAAATCAAATACCACTTCATTTAATGGTAATTCATAATTTATTACAGCCCTGTTTCCTGAGTAACTTAAATTTGTTTGAATTCCTCTTTTGTCTTGGCATATTTTTATTATTGAACCTAAATATTGATCAGGGGTAATAATTGTAGCTTTGATCCATGGTTCTTCAATAAATTTTATCAGGGTAGGATCAGGCAAGCTTGATGGATTTTGCAAATCATTTACATCACCATTATTCATATGAATTTTATATACAACCCCAGGTGTTGTGGTTAACAAATTAATATCAAATTCTCTTTCAAGTCTTTCTGTAACAATTTCTAAATGTAATAAGCCCAAAAAACCACATCTAAAACCCAGTCCTAAGGCGGAAGAGGATTCAGGCTCATAAGAAAAACTAGAATCATTTAATTTTAGTTTGGCCAATCCATCTTTTAACTTTTGATATTCAGAACTATCAACAGGAAATAAACCACAAAAAACTACTGGCTTACTTGGCTTGAAGCCTGGAAGACTTTCTTCTAATGGTTTCGAGGCGTCACAAATTGTATCTCCAACCTTTGTTTCTGATAAAACTTTTATTCCAGTTGTTATAAATCCAATTTCTCCTGAATTAAGTTCATCAATATCTTTTGGTTTTGGAGTAAAAACACCTACTTTTTCGACAAAGTACTCCTGATTAGTAGACATCATTTTAATTTTCATATTATTTTTTATTTTTCCATCTATTACTCTTACTAAAATGACTACGCCTAGATAAGTGTCATACCAACTATCAACTAATAAACACTTTAATTTTTGATCTTTTTCACCTTTTGGTCCAGGTAAAGTTTTAATAATTTGCTCTAGAATATCATCAATGCCTTCACCAGTTTTACCTGAACATGTGACTGCATTAGATGTATCAATACCAATTACATCTTCAATCTGTTTATTTGTTCTATCTATGTCTGATGCAGGTAAATCAATTTTATTTAATACTGGAATAATTTCATGATTAATATCAAGTGCCTGGTAAACATTTGCTAATGTTTGAGCCTCAACACCTTGTGTGCTATCTACAATTAATATCGAACCCTCACAAGCATATAATGATCTACTCACTTCATAACTAAAATCTACATGTCCCGGGGTATCTATAATATTTAAAATATATTTTTTCCCATCTTTAGATTTATAATTTAATTTTACTGTTTGAGCTTTGATTGTGATGCCTCTTTCTCTTTCAATATCCATAGAGTCTAATACTTGAGCTTTCATTTCTCTATCTGTTAGGCCACCACATCTATGAATTATTCTATCAGCTATAGTTGACTTACCATGATCAATGTGAGCAATAATTGCAAAATTTCTTATGTTGTCAATTTCAGTAGACATTTATGATCTAATTTTTGCCCCAGATTTAGTCTCAACAGTTGAAATAATTAGTTTATTAATTTTTTCAAGATCACTCTCTTCTAAAGTTTTTTCGGACGATTGAATTATTACATTGAGAGCTATTGACTTTTTACCATTAGGAATATTTTCACCTTCATAAATATCAAAAATTTTAATCGATCTTATTAAATTCTTATCAATTGAAGATATAATTTTTATTAAATCTTGTGCTTTAAAATTTTTATCAACCACAAATGCAAAATCTCTCTCTGATTTTTGATAGTCAGAGTACTCAAAATTAGATTTTTGATCTTTGAGTTTTAGTTTGTTTTCTTTTAATTGATCTAGATAAATTTCAAAACCAACCAATCCTTCAGTTTTTATATCAAGCTTTTTGATAATATTTGGATGAATTTCTCCAAAATAAGCTACAGGATCTATATCATCCTTATCAAGGTATACGGAACCCGCTTTGCCTGGATGATAATATGAAGGTGATTTATCTCTTATGAAAAAACTTTGCCTATTATATCCAGCCTCAACTAATGTCTGAATTACATCTTTTTTTACGTCAAAAAGATCGACTGACCTATCTTTTTCGATCCAGTTTAATCTTGATATTTTTCCTGATTTTATTGCTCCTATTACCGTCAATTGTTCTCCTGGCAGCTTATCCTTAAAAATTGGTCCAATTTCAAACAACGAAATATCTTTAAACCCTCTATCTAAATTTTTCTTTAAGTAAAAAGTCAAATTGGAAAAAATAGAATTTCTTAAAACATCTAAATCTGAACTTATTGGATTCACAATTTTAATTTCTTTAAGATCTTCTTTAAAAAGGTTATTTATTTTTGAGTCTGTAAATGACCAGGTAATGGTCTCCAAATATCCTTTCGATGCCACAGAACGTTGTAAAAAATGAAAAAGTTTTTGTTGTTTGTTTAATGTATCTTTTATTTTGGTTTTTTCAGGCTCTAAAGTTTCTATATTATTATAACCTTTAATTCTTACTATTTCCTCTACTATATCTATTGGTTGAGTTATATCAGGTCTCCAAGAAGGAATTTTTAAATCTAATTCTAATTTCTTTTTAGAAATTTCACATCCTAGATCAGATAAAATTTTAATTATCTCTTTATCTTTTACATTAAAACCAGTTATTTTTTTAAATAAAGAATTCTTAAATTGAATTTTATTTTTAGTATCTTTTGTAGTTTTTTTAATATCAAATTTACTAATTTTACCTCCACATATATCCGATATCAATTGAGCAGCTTTTGACAAACCTATTTCAATTGATTGAGGATCAATCCCTCTTTCAAATCTAAATTTTGCATCGGTATCAATATTCAATAATTTTGAAGTTTTCCTAATAGATTTAGGGATAAAATATGCTGACTCTAATAAAATATTTTTGGTATTAATTTCTGTGCTGGTACGTGTGCCTCCAATTATTCCTCCTAAACCCAACACTCCTGAATTATCGGAGATAACACACATACCCTCATCTAATTTATATTTATTATTGTCAAGAGCTTCAAAAGTTTCACCTTTTTTTGAATTTCTTACAATAATTTCCTTGTCAATTTTATCTGCATCGTATGCATGAAGAGGTCTGTTTAAATCAAACATCACATAATTTGTAATATCAACAATTGCGGAGATTGGTTTTTGGCCAAGAGATTCGATTTTCTCTTTTAACCATTTTGGACTTTCTTTATTTGTTACACCTTTAATTAAACAACTGCCAAATATAGTACAACCTTGATTTTTATCTTTTATAATTGAAACTTTTATTTTTTGACTTCCATTTTTTTTAATACTTTTATTTGAAATATTTTTCAATTTACCAACTCCAGCAGCTGCAAGATCCCTAGCTACACCTCTTACACCCAGACAATCAGGACGATTTGGTGTTATTGATAAATCAACAACTTTATCAGTATTATTTTTAAAGAAATTTTTACCAATTTTATCTGAATAATTAATAGATTTTAATTCTATTATTCCATCACTCTCATTTGATAAATTTAATTCAGACTCTGAACATAGCATTCCATATGAAGTAACACCTCTAATCTTACTAACTGCAAGTTTCATATTATTTTTTGGAATTATTGACTCAGGGCCAGCATAAACAGTCAAAAGATCTTTCTTTGCATTTGGTGCTCCACATACAACTTTAACATTGCTCTCCTGACCTAAATCAACATCACAAATTTTTAGTCTATCTGCATTTGGATGTTGTTCTGCATTGATAATTTTTGCAACTTTAAAGCTATCTAAATTAGTACTTAGATTTTCATAGCTTTCAACTTCAAGACCAACATCTGTTAATTTTTCAATTAATTCATTATCCTTGTACTTTGTATCAAGATGTTCCCTGAGCCAACTTATAGTAAATTTCATCTGCTAAGGCCTCTATAATTTGATGGGACATCTAATGGGTCGAAGCCAAAATGATTGAGCCATCTATAGTCTGTCTCAAAAAAGGCTCTTAAATCATTAATGCCATACTTAAGCATTCCAAGTCTATCTATACCAATACCAAAAGCATAACCCTGGTATTTTTCTGGATTAATGTTTACATTTTTAAGAACATTTGGATGTACCATTCCACAACCTAAAACTTCTAACCACTTATCACCCTCGCCAATTACAATTTTCCCATCTCTCAACTCATAGCCAATATCTACTTCTGCAGATGGTTCTGTAAAAGGAAAGTGACTTGGTCTAAATCTCATTTTAATTTTATCTACCTCAAAAAACTCTTTTATAAAATAATTTAAACATCCTTTTAAATTTCCCATATTAATATCTTTATCAATGTGTAAACCTTCAACCTGATGAAACATTGGTGCATGAGTCTGATCGCTATCAGATCTATAAGTTCTTCCTGGTGCAATAATTTTAAATGGTGGATTACCTTTTAACATAGTTCTTACCTGAACAGGAGAAGTGTGTGTTCTTAATAGTAGTTCTTTCTTATCATCAAGATAAAAAGTGTCATGCATGTCTCTTGCAGGATGATTTTCAGGTGTATTTAATGCTGTAAAATTATTATATTCATTCTCAACATCAGGTCCCTCTTCAACACTAAAACCAATCTCAGAAAAAATTGATGATATTTCATCAATGACTTGTGAAACAGGATGGATTTTACCCTGCTCAAAGCTTCTCTCAGGTAATGTGATATCAACTTTTTCATTTTTAAGTTTTTCATTTATTTCTTTTATCTCAAGTTCTTTAAATTTTTTTGATATATTCTCTTGAAGCTCTTCCTTAATAAAATTTAAATCTGAAGCGAACTGTTTTCTCTCTTGCGGTGCTAAAGCTCCAAGTTTTTTAAATTCATTTGAGATAAGGCCATTTTTTCCAAATAATTCAGTTTTAATTTGATTAACCTTATCTAAACTCAATTCTTTATTTAATTCTTCTAAGTATTCTTTTTTGATTTTTTTAATATCAGACATTCTTATAGAATATTTCTTAACTTAGGAAAAACAATAGTGAAGATTAATTAATAGCTGCTTGTGCTTTTTTTACTATTGTTTTAAATGCATTTGGGTTTTCATATGCTATTTCTGCTAGAATTTTTCTATCAATTTTAATACCAGACTTATTCAGCCCATTAATAAATTTAGAATAAGTTAAGCCCTCTAACCTTACACCTGCGTTAATTCTTTGTACCCACAATGATTTAAATTCTCTTTTTTTATTTCTTCGATCTCTATATGCATACTGCATAGCTTTTTCCATAGCTTGCCTAGCAATCCTAATCGTATTTTTTCTTCTGCCCCATTGACCTTTTACAGCTTTAAAAACTTTTTTGTGTTTTGCTTTACTAGTAACCCCTCTTTTTACTCTAGCCATTTTATCCTCTCAAATTATAAGGCATGTATGATTTTACAATTTTACCATCTTGTTTTGACATTGTAGTCGTGCCTCTTTGGTTTCTTATTTGGCGATTAGTTCTTTTAATCATTCCATGTCTTTTACCAGCTTGTGCCATAACAACTTTGCCTTTTGCTGTTATTTTAAATCTTTTTTTAGCTGAACTTTTTGTTTTTAGTTTTGGCATAATTTCAGGGGTTATACAAACAAAGTTTATATTTGACAACTAATATATTTATATCGGTTGAATTACCATTATTATTTGTTTGCCATCAAATTTAGGGTTTAATTCCACCTTGCCATGAGAAATTATATCTTCTTTGATTTTGCTCATAAGTTCATGACCTAAGTTAGAATGCTGCATTTCTCTTCCTTTAAATCTAATTGTAAATTTTACTTTGTCTCCCTTCGATAAAAATTTTAAAGCATTTTTTAACTTAAAATTATAATCATGAGTCTCTGTAACAGGTCTTAATTTTATTTCTTTAAGTTCAATTTTTTTTTGCTTCTTTTTTGCCTTGTTTGCTTTTTTCTGGGCATCATATTTATACTTGCCCATATCAATTATTTTACATACAGGTGGGTTGGCATTTGGAGCAATTTCAATTAAATCCAGCCCTTCATCTTTGGCCATTGATATTGCTTTGTTGGTACTAATTATTCCAAGATTTTCACCATCACTTGAAATTACCTGAACTTCAGGAGAATTAATCCTGTTATTGGATCTTGGACCTTTAGGCTTTGATCTTCTTTGAAAATAATTTTTTTTTAATTCTGGCACTAATTATAATGGGGCTTTATTCAGGAATGAATAATTTTTAATAAAATCTTCGACTTTCATATTTTCTTGTTTTTTAGAATCTAATTGTCTTATAGTTATGGTGTCACTGTCAACTTCTTTTTTTCCACATATCAATAATAAAGGTACTTTGGAAAGCGAATGTTCTCTAATTTTATAATTTAAGTTGTGATTTTTTAAATCAATTTCACAATTTATTCCAGAACTGCTTACCAGTTTAAAAATTTTTTTTGCATAATCGTCAAATTCATCTGAAATAGGTATAATAACCGCTTGTAGTGGAGAAATCCAAAAAGGTAATTTACCTGCATAATGTTCAATTAATATTCCAATAAATCTTTCCAGTGACCCAAATAAAGCTCTATGAAGCATTACAGGAACTTTTTTAGTACCATCTTTGTCGACAAATGTTGCCCCAAGTCTATTTGGTAAGTTCAAATCTACTTGCAATGTTCCACATTGCCAATCTCTTCCAATGGCATCTCTTAAAACGAATTCAATTTTAGGGCCATAAAAGGCTCCTTCACCTTTGTTGATTGAATATTCAAGTTTTGTTTCTTTAATGGCTTTTAAAAGGGCATCCTCAGCTTTATCCCAGACACTATCTTCTCCTACTCTTACTTCTGGTCTATCTGAGTACTTTAATAAAACTTTTTCAAAACCTAGCTCTTTATAAATTTCTAAAATCAAATTTGTGACTGTTAATGACTCTTGAGTAATTTGATCTTCAGTGCAAAAAATATGTGCATCATCTTGAGTAAATGCTCTCACTCTTAGAAGACCGTGAAGTGCTCCAGAAGGTTCATATCTGTGAACTTTTCCAAATTCTGACATTTTTAAGGGCAAGTCTCTATAACTCTTTAGACCTTGATTGAATACTTGAACACATCCAGGACAATTCATTGGTTTAATTGCGAATATTTTTTCATCAGGCGTTTCTGATGTATACATATGCTCACCAAACTTATCCCAATGCCCTGATTTCTCCCACAAAGATCTATCTAATATCTCTGGAGTATTAATTTCTTTGTATCCTGCAACTTTTTGTTTAGCCCTCATGTAATTAACTAACTTTTGAAATAAAGACCAACCTTTTTCATGCCAAAAAACAGATCCTGGACTTTCCTCTCTAAAATGAAATAAATCCATTTCTTTACCAAGTTTTCTATGATCTCTTTTTTCTGCTTCCTCTATTCTCTTTAAGTAATTATCTAAATCTTTTTGTGAAGCCCACCCAGTACCATATATTCTTTGAAGCATCTCATTATTAGAATCTCCACGCCAGTAAGCCCCAGCTACTTTTGTTAATTTAAAATATTTACCAATTCTCCCCGTTGATAATAGGTGAGGACCTCTACAAAGATCATACCAATCACCATGATAATAAATAGAAACTTCATTATTTTCTGGAATCATATCAACAAGTTCAACTTTATATTTTTCTCCGAGTTTAGAATAATGTTTTTTTGTTTCTTCTCGCTCCCATACCTCTCTTCTAGTTTTTTCATCTTTTTCTATTATTTCTTTCATTTTAATTTCAATTTTTTCAAGATCTTTTGGTGTAAAAGGTTCTTCTCTTGAAAAATCATAATAAAAACCATCTTTAATTGCTGGGCCTATAGCTAATTTTGTACCAGGAAATAATTCTTGAACAGCCATAGCCATTATGTGAGTAGTGTCATGTCTGATTGCTTCCAAACCCTCAGGGTCTTTTGCTGTAAAAATTTTAATAGAACAGTCCTTTTTAATTGGAAAATATAAATCTTTTAACTCACCATCTACACTCATTATTAATGCTTGTTTAAGTAATGATTTGCTAATTTTTTCTGCAATATCTAAACCTGTAATAGGCTTGTCAAAATTTATTTCCTTACCATCTGGTAATTTTATATTTGGCATTAATTAAATAATTTTTTGTACTCTGAATATGTAGAAAAACACATTTTTTCAACATTAAATTTTTTTTCAACATTTTTTCTACCTTCAATTCCCATAGAATTCAATCTACTAGGTTCTAAATTTAGTGCATATATTATTTTTTTACTTAAATCTTCAGCATTTCCAGACTCGAACAAAAAGCCTGTTTTTTCATTAATAATTGTTTCATTTGATCCACCAATATTACTAGCGATTATTATTTTCTCCATTGACTGTGCTTCGACAGCTACTCTTCCAAATGCTTCGGGTTCAGTTGATGCAGATACCACTAGATCAGATATTTTATAAGCTAACGGCATTAATTTGCATTCTTCAACTAATTTGACTTGATGGTTTAATCTGTACTGTTCGACTAATCTAGTAAGTTTCTTTTTATATACTTTCCGCCCTTGATCACTCCCAAGAATCACTGCATTAAAAAAAATGTTATCAGTTTCATCATAGTTTAAATTATGGGAGGCAATTTTTTCATTTACCAATTTTAATGCCTCAATAAAAACTTCTTGCCCTTTCCATGATGTCAATCTTCCTGGTAATAATATCAATGGTTTTGATTTATCAATTCCCCAATCAGTAATTAATTTAGCTTGATCACTCTCAGTTATTTTATTTTTATTAAAATATTCGGCGTTTATTCCTCTAAAAATTACAAGGAATTTTTTATGTGGATTTAAATAATCAGAATAATTTTCTTTTATATGAGTGAAGATAAAATTAGAACCAGCTATTACTAAATCTGATCTAACCATAATTGAATTATAATATTTTTTAATCTTGTTTTTGAAGTTATAAGTACCATGAAATGTAGTTACAAATTTTCTTCCTGTAATTTTTGTAGCAAGAAAACATGACCATGCTGGAGCTCTACTACGTGCATGAACTATTTTAATATCGGCGAATAAAATTATAAAAATTAATATTATTGTGTTAATTAAAATTAATAAGGGATTTTTGCTATGAACAGGTAACCTTATAAGTTTAACTTTTTTCTTATCTATATATTTGGTTAATTCACCTCCACTGGTAACAAGATATGATCCTATCGAATTTTCAGCTAAGTAATGCGCAAGATCATAGCAACCTGTTTCTGCTCCTCCATATCCAAGTTTAGGTATGACTTGTAATACTTTTATTTTTGACGACATGTAATAGTGTTATATATTAAGAAATAGACCTAATAAACTTTTATGAATAAATTTAAGCACTTGAAAATATCAAATCTGATTAAAATTAGATATTTAAAAGGCAAATCTAACAATAAATTTTATATCGTATTTCTTCATGGATTTATGTCTGATATTGAGGGCGAAAAACCAAAAACTTTACTAAAATATTGCAACAAAAATAACCTAGGTTTTCTAGCCATAGAATACTCTGGACATGGAAAATCAACTGGAAAATTTACTGATGGAAATATTAGCTTGTGGACTAAGCAAGTTAAAACTGCCATAAAAAAAATTATCAAAGGCAAAAATTTTATTTTAATTGGATCAAGTATGGGATCTTGGCTATCCTTTAACCAATTTAAATTTTTTTCTAAACAAATTAAGGGCTTCATGGGTATAGGTTCTGCACCAGAATTTCTTGAAAAGGTAATGTGGAAAAAATTTACGAAAAAAATGAAAGCCCAAACAATTGCAAAAGGTGTTTATAATCTAAAACATGGAGGTTTTGAGTATCCAATTACTTATCAATTAATAAAAGATAGCCGAAAAAATTTGGTTTTTAATAAAAAAATTTATACAAGGATACCTGTGAGCTTATTTCATGGAAGCAAAGATGAGGCTATACCTCCAATTTTTTCTAGAAGACTTTTAAAAACTTTTATTTATGCTAAAAAAAAATTGTTTGTAATTAAAAATGGTGACCACAGTTTATTTAATAAAAAATATCAAAAGAAAATTCTTAGAGAGTTAGATAATATAGTTAAAGTTGTTACTTAACTTGCCTTACTAGTGCTAATTTTTTTAGTAATTGGATTCTGAAGTTTATCCAGCATTTCTTTTGGGCATACTTGGTAAAAGTTTTCCAATTCATTTTCAAAATTTTCTAAGATTGTTTTTGCAATACCTGAGTTTGTCTCATCTAAGTGATTTTTGATTATGCTTTTAAGTTCTTCGATCCAATAATTTGTTTCAGGTCTTTGCCAAATTACTGATTCAGGATTTACTTTTTTTTCAAATTGACCTGTACGATCATAAACAAAAGCCATCCCTCCAGTCATTCCTGCTGCAAAATTATCTCCAATTGATCCTAAAATTATTACTATACCACCAGTCATATACTCACACCCATTTGTTCCACATCCCTCAATTACAGTTGTAGCTCCAGAATTTCTGACAGCAAATCTTTCTCCAGCTTGCCCAGCTGCAAATAATTTTCCTGATGTTGCTCCGTATAACACTGTATTTCCAATTATAGTATTTTCATTCGAAATTAAATTACTTTCATCCTGTAACTTTATTGAAATTGTTGCTCCAGATAATCCTTTTCCAACATAGTCATTTGCATCGCCTTCTAAAACTAATTTTAATCCCTTAATTCCAAATGCGCCAAAAGACTGTCCTGCAGAGCCCTCAAAAGTTAAAACATATTTTTCAGAATTAATTTTTTCATTACCAAATTTTTTATAAAGATTGTGGGATATTCTTGTTCCAACGGCTCGATTAGTATTTTTAATTTTAAAACTTTTTGAGATACTTTGTGAATTATCTATAGCTTTTTCAATTTCTGGCCAAATAGCTTGGTCTAATGTTGGTGGAACAGAATTGATCTCTTTATTTTCACAATATCTCTTATTTTCACCAGAGTCTGCTTGGACAAATAAAGGATTTAAATCAAGATCATCTAAATTTGGAGACGCTTTGCTAACTTGTCTCAACAAATCTGTTCTTCCAATAATTTCGTTTAAAGTTTTAAATCCAAGTTCTGCTAAAATCTCTCTAACTTCTTCAGCAATAAATCTAAATAAATTGACTACTTTATCTGGAGTACCTGTAAATCTTTCTCTCAATTTGTCATCTTGAGTGCAGACTCCTACAGGGCAAGTATTTGAGTGACACTGTCTTACCATTATACATCCCATAGCAACTAAGGCTGTCGTTGCTACCCCATACTCTTCAGCTCCCATCATTGCAGCTATAACAACATCTCTTCCAGTTTTAATTCCTCCATCTGTTCTTAAAGTAACTTTTGATCTTAAATTATTTAAAGTTAAAACTTGATTTGCTTCTGTAAGGCCCATTTCCCAGGGTATTCCAACATATTTCACACTAGTTTGTGGAGTTGCTCCTGTACCTCCATTATGTCCTGAAATTAAAATTATATCAGCTTTTGCTTTAGCTACTCCTGCTGCAATTGTTCCAATTCCAGATGAAGCCACAAGTTTAACTCCAATTCTTGCATGAGGATTAATTTGTTTAAGATCATAAATTAATTGAGCCAAATCCTCGATTGAATATATGTCATGATGAGGTGGTGGTGATATTAATGTTACCCCTGGTGTTGAGTGTCTTAATTTTGCTATTTCTTTTGAAACTTTAAATCCTGGTAACTGTCCACCTTCACCAGGTTTTGCTCCTTGTGCCATTTTAATTTCTATTTCATTACAATTATTTAAATAATTTATAGTTACACCAAATCTTGCAGAGGCAATTTGTTTTACTCTTGAATTAGCACTATCTCCGTTTTGCATTAATTTAAACCTTTCTTCGTCTTCTCCTCCTTCGCCACTACATGAGGCGCCTTTAATTCTATTCATTCCTATTGCTAAAGTTTCATGTGCTTCCTTTGATAAAGCACCATGAGACATGCTTCCACTTCCAAATCTTTTTAGTATATTTTCTATAGGCTCAACATCGTTGATATTTATTGACTCATTTAAATATCTTTTTCTGAAATCTATTAAATCCCTTAAATTTATTGGAGGCAAATCATAAATACCTTGAACATATTTTTTATATGCCTGATAAGAATTAGTGGTTACAGCACTTTGCAATAGATGTATAAGTTTCCCTTGATATTGGTGTATCTCACCATTTTTTCTATATTTATAAATTCCACCAATTGGTAATACAGCTCCAATTTTTTTGAATGCTTCTTTGTGAATTAATCGTAATTTTTTTTCAATTCCTTGAAATCCTATACCAGATATCTTTGATAATACGCCTGGAAAATATTCAGAAACTATCGTTCTGCTTAATCCTACAGTTTCAAAATTACATCCTCCTCTATAAGAACTCAAAACTGATATTCCCATCTTCGACATGATTTTCAATAAACCAGAATTTATTGATTTAATATATCTAACAACGCACTCTTCATAATCAAATTTTCCAAATAATTTTTTTTCAAATCTTTGATAAATACTATCTAAAGCTAAATAAGGGTTTACAGTTGTAGCTCCTACTCCTAACAAAGTTGCAAATGAATGTGTATCTAATGCTTCTCCAGTTTGTACATTTATTGATGTGTAGCCTCTCAACTTTTGCTTGATTAAGTGACTATTAATAGAACCCACGCAGATTAGCATAGGAATAGCTAATCTCACATCAGACATATTTTTATCACTTAAAATTAAATGAATTATTCCTTTTCTAGCAGCTATTTCAGCCTCTTTTTGTATTCTTAAAATTGAACTTTCAAGGTCTTCCTTCTCATCAAAAGTGCAATCAATTAAAGTTGAATTTTTATCAAAAAAATTTGAAAATTTTTCAAATTGAGCATTTGATAAAATTGGACTATCTAAGACATAAATATTTTCTTTAGTAAGGTTATTAAAATCTAATATATTTCCCAAATTTCCAAACCTAGTTTTAAGACTCATGACTTTATTTTCTCTTAACGAATCTATTGGTGGATTAGTAACTTGGCTAAAATTTTGTCGAAAGAAATGATATAAGGGTCTGTATTTATCAGATAAAACAGCAAGAGGTGTATCATCACCCATTGATCCAGTTGCCTCTTTAGCATCTTCAGCCATCGGGTGAAGTATCATTTCTAAATCTTCGATCGTAACTCCAAACGAATGAAGTCTTTTTCTTAGCTCATCACCTGAGAAAAAATTTTTCTCATTACCATGAGTAATTTTTTTGTTTAAATCAACTATCTGAGCATTAAAATGTTTAAATTCTTTAGCTAAAAAGTTTTTTATTTCACTGTTAGTATATAGTTTTCCTTTATCTAAATTTACTCCAATAATCTCACCGGGTCCTAGTCTTCCTTTTTTTATTATTTTTTTTTCATTAAGTGAAATCATACCAGTTTCAGAACCAACGAATAAAAGTTTATCTTTTGTAATCGTAAATCTTAAGGGTCTTAAACCATTTCTATCATTAGCACCAATCACCCACTGATTATCAGTTGCAGCTATTGCTGCTGGCCCATCCCATGGTTCCATCGTGCTGTTAAGAAAATTAAACAATTGTTGATGATCTTTAGATAAAATTTTACTTTTTTTTGACCAAGCATCTGGTACTAACATTAATTTTGCTAATGGTGCTGCATGTCCTGACATATTCAATAATTCAAAAACATTATCTAGTGAAGCTGAGTCAGATGCTCCAGGAGTTATCACTGGTTTTAAATTCTCAATGTCTTCAAAAATAGGGCTTTGCATTTCTTGTTCATGAACTTTCATCCAATTATAGTTTCCCTTTAGAGTATTTATTTCTCCATTATGCGCTAACGATCTAAACGGTTGAGCAAGATCCCAACTTGGAGCAGTATTAGTTGAAAATCTCTGATGAAATATTGCAAATCTTGAAATAAATCTTTCATCTTTTAGATCAGGATAAAAATCTGATAAAGCTTCGGCTAAAAACATTCCCTTGTAAATTATTGATTTCGAGCTCAGAGAACATATATAAAAATTATCTAACAAATTATTTCTTGCTTCTTTTTCTATTTTCCTCCTAGACTCATATAATTTTACCTCTAATTTTTTTCCTGATAAATTTTTATCATTATGTCTAAATATAACTTGGGCGATCTCAGGTCTTGTTGAATTAGCTTTTTCCCCTAGAACTTTTGTATTTACAGGCACTTGTCTCCATCCATAAATACTAAAATTACTCTTAGTTAATTCTTTTTCTACTAAAGTTCTACACGTCTCTTGTGCAATATAATTATCGCGAGGCAAAAAGATCATGCCTACACAAATTTTTGAGTTATCAAACTTATGCCCAGTTAATTCAATTTTTTCAGCAAAAAAATCTGAGGGAATTTCAATATGAATGCCTGCGCCATCACCTGTTTTACCGTCCGCATCTACAGCTCCTCTGTGCCAAACAGCTTTTAATGCTTCAATTCCATATTCAACAACTTCCCTTGATTTTTTACCTTCTGTTGATGCAACGAAGCCAACTCCACATGCATCACGCTCCATACTTCTATGATAGGCATTATTTTTTTCTAATTTAAGTCTGTTTTTTTTATACAAATTAATCATGCAACTTCTTTTTTTTCATTTATTTTTTTCTCTAAGTGATTTTCAATGGATTTAGCAGCATCTTTCCCATCTTTAATTGCCCAAACCACTAGTGAAGCACCTCTAACTATGTCTCCTGCTGCAAATACACCTGGGACTGAAGTTTCAAGAGTATTGAAATCTACTTTAATAGTTCCCCATTGAGAAACTTGCAAATCTTCTTTACCAAAAAGTCTTGGTAAATTTTCTGGATCAAAACCCAAAGCTTTAATAACTAAGTCAGCTTCAATTTTAAATATTTCATTTTCGTTTACTACAGGTTTTCTTCTTCCAGTTTCATCTGGTTCCCCTAGTTCTATTTTATTTACATTTAAACTCTCAACTTTATTTTTTCCAATAAATTCTTTAGGAGAACTTAACCATACAAATTCTACACCCTCTTCTTCAGCATTGTTAACTTCTCTTGCTGATCCAGGCATATTTTTTTTATCCCTTCTGTATAAACATTTAACTGATTTAGCTTTTTGCCTGATAGATGTTCTAACACAATCCATAGCTGTATCTCCACCACCTATAACAACTACATTTTTACCTTCTGCATTTAAGGTTCCATCTTCAAATAATTTGACACTGTCACCAAGTCCTTTTTTATTAGATGCGGTTAAAAATTCCATAGCTGGAAATATATTATGTAAGTCTGAACCTGGTAGTTCAATTTCTCTAGGTTTATAAACTCCCGTAGCTATTAAAACTACATCATGTTTTTCTCTTAACTGGTCTAAAGTTTCATCTCTACCAACTTCAAAATTTTGAACAAAATTTATCCCTGAGTCTTTTAATAATTGAGTTCTTCTAGTAACAACATATTTTTCAAGTTTAAAGTTTGGAATACCATAAATTAACAAACCACCAGCTCTGTCATATCTATCATAAACTGTTATCTGATATCCAAGTTTTCTTAAATCTTCAGCACATGATAAACCTGCAGGTCCAGCACCTATAATTCCTACACTTTGTTTTTTTTCATAACTTACTTCAATAGGCTTTACCCATCCTTTTTCCCATGCATTTTCAGTAATATATTTTTCAATAGATCCAATAGTAACTGTTCCATGTCCAGATTGCTCAATTACACAATTGCCCTCACACAATCTATCTTGTGGGCATATTCTTCCACATATTTCTGGCATATTGTTTGTACTTTGAGATAAATGATAAGCTTCCTCTAATCTATTTTCTGCAGTAAGTTTAAGCCAATCTGGAATATTATTACTTAAAGGGCAATGTACTTGGCAAAATGGCACTCCACATTGCGAGCACCTACTAGATTGCTCTTTTGCTTTATCATTAATAAATTCTTTATAGATTTCGTTAAAATCTTCACTTCTCTCATCTATATTTCTTTTAGGTGGAGATTGCTGACCTATTTCAACAAATTTTAGCATTTTTTCTTTCATAATTTTCGGTTTATTATAGCATTTATTTATTAATTAAAATGAAAACAAGGTCAGTATATATTACCTATATTTTAATAAATACCATATTTTTAAGCATTATTTGGTTTAATGCATACCAGATATGATCTTAATGAAATCTTTAATTCCTGCTAATTATAAGTTACGAGATTAAACAATTTATGTTTTTAATTTTCATAGAAACAGTAATTTTATCAGTTGTTCAAGGTATCTCAGAATTTCTGCCAGTAAGTTCATCAGCTCACTTAATTATTTTTTCAAAATTAGGAAATTTTCAAGCAGATTCCTTAACAATAGATATTGGAGCACACTTAGGCTCCTTAATTGCAATTTTAATTTTTTTTAAGAGAGATCTATTAAAATTTTATCAAAATAAAATTCTTTATAAATTAATATTTTTAGGCTCCATACCATTAGTATTGTTTGGTTTTTATTTTTATAGCTCAGGAATAATTTATATTTTGAGGGATATAAAAGTAATAGCTTGGACAACTTTAATTTTTGGTATTCTACTTTTCTTTGCGGATAGAAGTAAATCTATAAATAGTATTGAGAAAAATATTAATTATAAAACAATTATAATAATAGGTTTGTTTCAAGTTTTGGCTTTAATTCCAGGTGTAAGTAGAGCTGGCATAACAATCACAGCAGCAAGATTTTTAAATTTTAACAGATATGACGCAACTAAGATATCTTTCTTGTTATCTATCCCTGCGCTTTTAGGAGCCAGTGTAATTAATTTAAATGATGTAATTGATTTAAGAGAAGAACAAATTATCTTTTTTTTATTTTCAGTATTATTTTCTTTTATATTCTCCTATTTAACAATTAAATATTTTTTAAAATTTATACGTATATTTTCGATGACTTCTTTTGTAGTTTATAGAATTTTCTTGTCTTTATTTTTATTTATCCTAATTTTTTTTTAATCTCTGGGGCTATTTGAGATAATAAGACTGCAATCAATATTAAAAAACATCCAATAATGTTATCAATATCCAATATTTGTTTTAATATAATCCACCCAGCAATAGTTGCAAATACACCCTCAAGAGAATAAATTATTGCTGCAGGTGCTTCATCAATATTTTTTTGAGCAAACATTTGTAAAGTGAATGCTAAACCTCCAGATAAAACTCCAGCATATATTATTGAGTAGCTTTCATTTAAAATATTTTCTATTGAAATATTCTCAAATATAATCGCAAACAAAAAAGATAATGTTCCAACAAATAAAGCTTGAAGGGCAGCATAAAAAATAGGAATATTAAATGTTTTCATAAATTTTCCTGCAAAAATTATATGTAAAGCCCAAAATAATGAGCATAGGATTACCAATGAGTCTCCAAACATTATTTCTGAATTTGAAAAGTTACTTAGGAGATAAACACCTCCCACACATAATCCAATAGATGGATATATACTCCAATGAACTTTTTGTTTATAAATAATAAATAACAAAATAGGTACTATTGGTACATAAAATACAGTAAAAAAGGCAGCATTTGCAATGTTTGTATACAGTAAAGAGGCTTGTTGTAAAAATGTTCCAAAAAATAAAGATACCCCCATTAATATCCAATATTTATAAAACATTTTTTTATTTTTAGATATTTCTGATTTAATTTTATTTTTTTCAAAAATTAACGCTATAGGAAGTATACTTATAAACCCTACAAAAAAACGAGAGAAATTAAAAGTTAACGGTCCAATTTTATCCATGCCTGTATCCTGAGCTATAAAAGCTGTACCCCAAATAAATGTGGTGATCACAGCACAAATCATTGAAAAAGTTTTTGTCAAAATAATTTATATGTGTTTAGGATTAATAAAGACCATTCATTCTACAACAGCTATCAAAATCTTCTTTATTAATATAACAGCCCTTCATTTTTCTGGTGCCATTGAACGATCCTCTACCATGTAAAATTCTCCAATTATTGAAAATTAATAAGTCTCCAGGTTTTAAAATATATCTCCATTGATAATCTTTGCTATTAGCTAAAATATCAAACTTTCTTATTCCTTCATAGAATTTTAACGTTGAATCATTATCTATTCTAAAAGGAGCTCTATCGTAATTATTAAAACTTACCTGCACAATTTCTTTATTTTTATTGTGTCTAAAAATTGGTCTTTTAGCCTCTAAATAAACACCATCTCCAATATAATTTCCAGGAACTTCTATTTGCGAGAGTGTATTGTAAATATCTTTACTTTCTTTTTTTATTGTTTCAGCAATTTTAAATCCATCTACCATAATTGAATCTCCACCAACAGCATCATATTCACAACATAGTAATAATTGTAAACCAGGGGCATCATTACTGTACGTTGAGTCAGTGTGTGGTCTAAGTTCCTCCTGGGTGTATGCACTATCAGCCATATCTTTATTTGATTCAAAACTCCATAACCCACCAAAGATTGATTGTCTGACATATCCAATTTTATTTGCAATTGTTTCGACTGTTTTCATTTCAGTTTGACAATTAGTTATAACTGAAAAACCATACTGATATAAATTTGAAATAAAATTTTTAAAACCTTTTTCAGAAATAACATCTTCATATTTAGTATAAATTTGATTTTTTACATCTTTTGAATTCCATAACTTTATATTTTTTTCTCTTTTTTCGCTCTTTGAAGAATTACTAAATAAAAATTCAGAAGAATATTCGATAGGTTTTTTCAAATCTGACCACAAAATATTAATCGACTCTCCTTTGCCAGTTATATTTGCCTCTTTAATATGTAAATCACTGTCTATTTTTGCTGTGAAAGTTTTTCTTTGATGGCTTCTTGGATCCCAATTTTCATCATCTTTAGCGTGATCTCTTAACCAAATATTTGGAAATTCATCTTCAATTTTATTTTGATAAGTAATATAAAGACTTTTTTCGTGAATTATTATTTTTTCAACACAATTAGATCTATTTTTAGTCATTTTTTAATGAATAAATTATATCATGTTAAATAAATTGTTTAATAAAATAAAATTTTTGAGCCAAAAAAGTGAGCCTGATGCAAAGATTTGGATTCAAAGAATATTACTGAAAAAAAACTTAAATTCTTTTAAATACTGATCATTTTATATATATATTTTAGTGTATATGAAAAAAGACATGTTGCGCCTGTAGCTCAACTGGATAGAGCGCTTGGCTACGGACCAGGAGGTTCTGGGTTCAACTCCTAGCAGGCGCACCAATAAAGGAAAATATGAAAATATCTTTAGAAAAATCTGTTATATATTTCTTCATAATAGTTTTTGTAATATTAGTATTAATGACAATATTAATTTAATGAGTAAAAAATTTATTCAAATCAGTAATAAACCAGGATTTATGAAATTTAATGGTGGAATACTTTTGAGAAAAATTTCAAAAAATGAGTATGAATTTAAAGTCAAAGTTAAAAAAAATCATTTAAATCAAGCTGGCATTACGCATGGTGGCTACATAGCTTCCGTAATTGACTCCGGAAGTGGTACGGCAGCAAGATTAGCTGGAAAAGTTGCTCCATGTGTTACCATATCTCTCGATATAAAATTTATTGGAGCATCAAAGCTAGGTGACGAGTTAATTGGAAATACTAAAATACAAAAAATTACCAATACAATGGTATTTCTAATTTGTAACTTAAGATGTAAAGGAAAAATTATTGCGTCGGCATCAGGTATATGGAAAAAAATTGGGAAATCTTTTAAAACTTTAAAAAATAAAATATGATTGGTATATTAGGGGGAATGGGGACTCAGGCTGGTCTTGATTTTTGTAATAAATTAGCAAAATTAAATAGAGGAAAGTTAGACCAAAGGTATCCAATGTTTATTCTTTATAATAAGTCAAATATTCCTGAAAGACCAAAAAATTTAAAAAAATATTATAATGTACTAAATGCATTAGTTGATGGCTGCAAGATGTTACAAAGAAATAAATGCAAGTTTATTGTTATGCCCTGTAACACTGCTCACTTCTGGTATGATGATGTTCAAAAAAAAATGAATGTTCCAATATTAAGCATACCAAAAGAAGTTTATAAAAATACAAAAAAAAATATCTCTAAAAACTCAAAGATTGGACTCTTGGCAACTGAAGCAACTTTGAATAATAATATTTATCACAAGTTTTTTTTAAAAGATTATAATTTAATAAGTCCGAATAAAAATCTTCAAAAAAATTCAGTTAATAAAGCAATTACTTTAGTAAAAAAAGGAAGAGTAAAGGATGCTGAAAAAATTTTAAGACCAGCAGTAAATCAATTAATTAAAAAAAAATGTAAAAAAATTATTTTAGGCTGCACAGAACTTCCAATTGCTATTTTTGCTTTTAAATCATTCAAAAAGGCCATTGAGTCAAAAATTTTTATAGATCCAAACTTGTTAGTTGCAGAAGTTTGTATGAAAAAATATAAATCATCATAGATTAAAATTAATACTTTAATTCATCTAATCTTCTAAATAAATTTAATGCCTCTGGATTTGCAAGTGCTTGTTTGTTTTTAATCGAAATTCCTTCAATTATATTTTTAACCGCTAATTCAACAATTTTACCATTTTTTGTTCTTGGTATATCTTTAACTTGTATAATTTTTGCAGGCACATGCCTAGGAGAAGCGTCTTTTCTTATAGCTACTTTAATTGATTGAATTAAATTAGACGATAGTTGATGGTTTTTTTTTAATATAACAAAAAGAATTATTCTAACATCATTTTTCCATGATTGGCCAACACAAATAGACTCTTTAATTTGTTCAAAGCTTTCTACAACAGAGTATATTTCTGCTGTTCCCAATCTTACACCTCCAGGATTTAATGTTGCATCAGATCTTCCATAAATAATATATCCACCTGTTTTTTTCTTTTCTGCATAATCACCATGATACCAAGTATTTTTAAATTCACTAAAATATGCTTTTTTATATTTTTGCTTTTTTTTATCATTCCAAAATTTCTTAGGTTGGGAGGGGAAAGAATTTTTACAAACTAACTCTCCTTTCTTATTCAATAATGATTTTCCTTTAGAATTTAAAATATCAACATCCATTCCAAGACCATTATTCTGTATCTCTCCTTTATAAACAGGTGAAAAAATATTACCTAAAACAAAGCAAGATACAATATCAGTACCTCCAGATACAGATGCAAGATGAACATTTTTTTTTATCTTTTTGTAAACAAACTCAAAACTCTCGTTAGACAAAGGAGATCCTGTTGAACAAATTGTTCTTAAATATTTTAATTTAAATTTATTTTTTATATTTACATCTGACTTTCTCAATGCATCAATATATTTTGCACTCACACCAAATAAACTTACTTTTTCTTGATTGGCAATTTTGAAAAGAAGATCAGGTCTTTTATACATTGGAAATCCATCAAAAAGAAGTATCGATGCTTTAGATGCTAAAACAGTCACAAGCCAATTCCACATCATCCATCCACATGTTGTAAAATAAAAAACATTATCGTTTGGTTTAATTTCGCAATGCAATTGATGTTCTTTTAAATGTTGTAATAAAACACCTCCTGATCTATGACATATACATTTTGGCTTACCAGTAGTTCCACTGGAATATAATATTGCTAACTCATGATCAAAATCAAATTTTTCGAAAGAGATCTTATCTACCTTAGTATTGGGAATATCATTCCAATAATAAATTTTATTTGATTTAATATGATTTAAACTTATATATTTTTTTCCTGGATAATTAACTATTATTACTTTTTTTATAGATGGAATTTTTTTTATTATCTTGCTCAATCTTTCTAATACATTGATTTCTTTTCCATTATAATAATATCTATCACAGATAATCAAAACACTTGGTTTAATTTGTATAAATCTTTCTATTACGCCGTTAACTCCAAAATCAGGTGAGCATGATGACCAAATTGCACCTATAGCAGATGAAGCTAAAAAGCTCTCGACTGTTTGAATTGTATTAGGCATATAAGCGGCAACTCTTTGTCCTTTTTTTAAATTTATAGATTGTAAAAATTTAATAATTTTTATTGTATTTTTATTTAAATCCTTCCAAGATCTAACTTCCTTGTATCCATTTTCACTTATGAAAGTTATTGCTCTATTATTATTTTTTTTGGATAATAGGTTTTCTGAAAAATTTAACTTTGAATTAATAAAAAACTTACTATCTATAAGATTTTTTGATAATTTGAATCTTTTATTTTTAATCCCATTAACTCCTGTGTAATCCCAGATAGAATTCCAAAATCTTTTGCTATTTTTTAAACTCCAGCTAAGTAATTTTGAATAATTTTGATGAGATTTATAGTTATAATTTTTTTGGATAAATTTTTCATAGTTAGACAAATTAGATGTTTTCTTTACAAATTGACTGGCTTCCCAAAGTTTTTTCGACATGTGATATTAATTGTAATATAAAAATTTCTAATTTATGCTACTTTAAAAAATAAATTACCAAAATGAGAACTTTTTTTAGAATGATTCGGTCATGTTTTAGTCTATTTTTGTTCTTAATGCATAACAATATGTAGTAGTAAGGAATTTTTATATACCAAAAGTAGAAATGGAAAAAAATAAGATTACCGCTGTTCTAGGCCCCACAAATACAGGTAAAACTTTTCTAGCTATAGAAACAATGCTTTCATTTGACTCTGGCATGATTGGGTTTCCTTTAAGATTATTAGCTAGGGAAGTATATGATAAAATAATTAAAAAAATTGATCCCTCAAAGGTTGCTCTAATAACTGGTGAAGAAAAAATAATACCTTCTAATGCAAAATATTACCTTTGTACCGTGGAGTCTATGCCTATTGATAAAATTTTAGATTTTGTAGCAATTGATGAAATACAAATGTGCGCAGACGTAGAGAGAGGACATATTTTTACAGATAGACTTTTAAATCTAAGAGGTGAAAAACTAACCATGTTTTTAGGTTCTATGACAATGATTAGGATAATTGAAAAACTAAAAGAAGACGTAGAATTTATAAAAAGAGAAAGATTTTCAAAATTATCATTTTCGGGTTATAAAAAAATTTCAAGAATTAATCGAAAAAGTGCAATTATAGCATTTTCTACTGAAGAAGTTTATGCAATTGCAGAATTACTAAGAAGACAAAAAGGTGGTGCCGCAATAGTAATGGGCTCCTTAAGTCCTAAAACTAGGAATGCACAGGTAAGTTTATATCAGTCTGGTGATGTTGATTATTTAGTTGCTACAGACGCTATTGGCATGGGTATTAATATGGATCTTGATAATGTTTATTTTTCTAATCTCAAAAAGTTTGATGGAAAAAAGCTTAGAAGATTAAAAATGCATGAGATTGGTCAAATTGCTGGCAGAGCTGGAAGATATTTAAATGATGGAACTTTTGGTCTAACTGGTGATAGTGAAGATATAAATCCTGATGAAATAAAAATAATAGAGACTCATAAATTTGACGATCTATCAAATATTTTTTGGAGAAATTCAGACTTAAATTTTAAAAGTTTTAATTCATTAATAAATTCATTAGATATAAAGCCAAGAAAAGATTGGCTAAGACGAAGTTTTGAATGTGAAGATGAAAAAGTATTAAAATATTTTTTAAAAGAAACAAAAAAGTTTAACATTAAGGAGAATGAAAATGAATTACGTTTATTATGGGATTGTTGCCAAATTCCTGACTTTGTTAAAAAAACTTACGGTCATCATCTTCAAGTTGTAAGTAAAGTATTTGAATTTTTAAAAAGCAAAAAAGGGAAAATTACCAATTTATATATGAAAGAGCAGCTATCTAATCTTAATAAACTTGATGGTAATGTTGACTCTATATCAAACAGAATTGCAAATGTAAGAACTTGGTCATATGTAGCAAACAAAGTTAATTGGGTCGAAAACCAAGACTATTGGATTGAAAGAACCAAGTTAATCGAAGATAAGTTATCTGATAGACTTCATGAGGAACTAACAAAAACTTTTATAGATAAAAGAGCAAGTGTTCTTGCAAGAGGATTAAAACAAGATTTTATGTTTGATACTAAGATCACTGATAATAATATTGAAATTGATGGACAATTTATTGGAAAATTAAAAGGATTAAAGCTTGAATTAGATTTGAAACTAGGTGCTCTTGATAATGACATTAGGGCATTAAAAAAAGCAGCAAGACAAACTATTGGCCCCGAATTAAATAAACGTATTGATCAAATTATTGAGGAGGAGTTAATTGAAATAAAAGATGATTTTAAAATATATTGGAAAAACTTTCCTATAGCTCACTTAATGCCTGGTAAGGATTATCTTAAACCCAATTTCAAATTGATAACTGATGATATTATTGAAACCAAAGAATTAGAAAAACTTAAAATATTTTTGAAAAAATGGATTGATAAAAAAATAAATTATATTTTAGGTAGTTTAATCAATTTAAAAAACTCTATAAGCCAAAAACCATCTATTAGAGCTTTGGCGTATCAATTATATGAGAATAATGGTGTGGTGAAAAGAGATAAATTATTACCTTTCTTAAAAAATATTGAACAGTCTGATAGAAAAATTTTAAGAGACATAGGTGTTAAATTTGGAAGGTACCACATTTTTCTACATAAACTTTTAAAGCCTGAAGCAGTGTCTTTAAGAATTATTCTGTGGAAAAATTTTCATCAGAAATATTTTGATCTCAGACCTCCTACCTTTGGTTTAAATTTCAAAATTTATGAGAATAACATAAATCAACATTTCATGCTGTTATGTGGTTTTGAAAAATTTGATAAAATGTATGTGAGAATTGATATTTTGGAGAGGTTATTTATGAAAATTATGAATTCAAAAAATGAAGATAATAAAGAAATATTACTAATTCCTGATATGCTTAACTTGCTAGGGTGTAGTAAAGAGAATTTTACAAAACTTATTGAAAAAATGAACTATAAAACATATCAAAGAGAAGAAAAATTTTATTTTAGATATTTACCTATGAAAAATAAATATATAAAAGATAGATCAATTTTAAATGACAAAAACCCTTTTAATGTTTTGAAAAAAATGGAGTTTAAATAAAATGTTTAACTTTTTAAAAAAAAATAAAGAAAAAGCAAAAAAATTAGACAATAATACTGAATTATTGTCTAAAACAGCATCTTTATTGATACATGCAGCAAAAATGGATCAAAAATATTCAGATGAAGAAAAAGAAATAATAAAAAAAACAATGCTTGAGCTAGGCTGTGAAGAGAATTCAATTGATGAAATGCTTATAATAGCTGAAAAAAATGAAACCAACTCAAATCAAATACTCGATTTTACAAGAAAAGTTAAAAACACTGATGATAACTTTAAAACTAAATTAATCGAAGCATTATGGAAGATAATTTTTTCTGATAATAAAGTAGATATGTATGAATCAAGTTTAATGAGAAGATTAGCAGGTTTATTATACTTGGATAATAAAACTGTAGGAGATATTAAAGAACAAGTAAGAAAAAAATTAAATCAATGACTTTTCTTGTAAACGAAAAATGTATAAAATGTAAACTAATGGACTGCGTAAGCGTTTGTCCAGTTGATTGCTTTTATGAAGGGAAAAATATGCTTGTAATTAAGCCAGATGAATGTATAGATTGTGGCGTTTGTGAACCTGAGTGTCCAGTTGACGCTATTGTTCCAGACACTGAAAGTGGAAACGAAAAATGGTTGGAGATAAATACTAAATATTCGGAAATTTGGCCAAATATTACTGAAAAAAAAGAACCTCCAAAAGACCATTTAGATTATAAAGATGAAGAAAATAAATTTGAAAAATATTTTGAAGAAAACATTTAAGAAAAAAAAAGTAAAAAAATCAATTAAAACAAAGACTGTAAAAAAAAAAGTAGTCAAAAAAGTTTTAAAGAAAAATAAGGGAGTTAAAATCTCCACAAGATCTATTAAAGAAAAAAAAGCTGATAACTTAAGAATACCAAAAAGTAATGAAATTAAACCTGAAATAAAAAAAATAAAAAAACAAGATTCTGCAAAAAAAGAATATAAAGCAAAAGATTACGTAGTTTATCCAAAGCATGGGGTAGGGCAGATTTTTTCTATAAGTTCGAAAACAATAGGTGGAATAGAAGTACAGTGCTATGACATTAAATTTGAAAAAGATAAAGCAATTGGTTTATTACCCATAAATAAACAGAATCATCTAAGACCGTTAGCTACAATAAATCAAGTAAATAAATCTATATCAATTTTAAAAAGTAAGCCAAAAATCAAAAGATCCATGTGGAGCAGAAGAGCCCAAGAATATGAGCAGAAGATAACATCTGGTAAAATATATGAACTTGCGGAAGTTGTAAGAGATTTAAACAAAGGTGATGATATAATGGTTGATCAGTCTTACAGTGAAAGACAATTATTTGAAAAAGCTTATGAAAGAATATTAAATGAATTTCAAATAATTTTAAATTTGTCAGTAGAGGATACTCAAAAAAAACTTGATAAAGCTCTAAAAAGAAATCTTGAAACTCAAAATGCTGTTGTCGAGAAAAAAATTAATACTAGCCCTGTAGAACAAATTACTGAAATTGCGGAGTAAAAAAAACGCTCCCCATTAATTTATGAGAAGCGTTTTTTAAAAAAGAAATTTTACTATCTTCTTCTTTTTTTAGCTTTTTTCTTTTTAGCTTTTTTCTTAGCTTTTTTAGCTTTTTTTCTTCTTTTAGCCATCTTTAGCTCCCTTTTTTGTTTGCGAATCAATTTGATTCGTTATTACTAATTATTATTTTTTTTAGTAACTAGTGTCAAATACTTAATTTAATTAAAAAAAAACTAAATAAAAAAAAACTTCATGAATAAATAAAATTAAAAAAAAGTTAATGAATATGCCAATAATAAACTACTTTTTTTTCAAATGGTTAATAAAGTTTTTCAAAATTATTTATATACTTATTTATTATTTTATATCTCTTTAACTTTAATGTTGGAGTTAACATTCCATTTTCAATTGTAAATTTTTCATCTATAACAAAAAATTTCTTTATATTTTCAATTTTTGAAAGATTTTTATTAATTTTATCAATTTCTTTTTGAATTTCATCTTTAGACAAAGAATAATTTTCATTTAATACCAATAAAGCAGATAAGTAAGGTTTATTATCTCCAAATACTACAGCTTGGTCAAATTTATCTGAATTAATTATTTCATTTTCAATTTTAACTGGGGAAATATTATCCCCTCCTGGAGTAATTATTATATCCTTCTTTCTATCTGTTATTCTTAAATATCCTTCTGAAAAATAACCAATATCTCCTGTATGAAGCCATTTATTCTTTATAACTTCTTCAGTTTCCTGCTTTTTATTCCAATAACCAAGCATCACATTTTCACCCTTAACAAGTATTTCTCCATCATCAGCAATTTTTACCTCTACATCTTTAAACGGAACGCCCACTGTTTCTACTCTAATAGCATTAATAGGATTACAGCTAATTACGGGAGATGCTTCTGTAAGACCATAGCCTTGCAATGTGGGTAATCCAATTGCATTAAGAAATTCACCTACATCTTTATCTAGCGCACCCCCTCCTGAGACAAATGTTTTTAGATTGCCACCAAATTGATTTTTAATTTTTTTCCTAACTAGATACTCAAGAAAAATATCTAAAATTATTTCTACAAAACTTAATTTAATACCTCTTATTTTTTTAATTCCTAAGTTTAACATTTTATTAATTAAAAATTTTTTAAATCCCTGTGTTTTCATAAAACTTGCATTAATTTTTTGATACAAGTTTTGATAAAATCTTGGTACAGCAGTCATAATCTGTGGCTTACATTCATTCATGTTTTTAATTAATTTATCAATACTTTCAGCGTAAAAAATCTTTGCAGCAATACTTACTTGAACAAATTGCACTGTATGTTCATATGAATGAGATAATGGAAGCCATGTTAAAAATCTTGTTTGTTTAGCAGTTATTGGTTTAAGTAATTCAAATGCTCCTTCACAATTATTCAATATACCACCGTGACTTAATATAACTCCTTTTGGACTCCCTTGTGTTCCAGAAGTATAAATAATACATGCGGGATCTTTTCTTTTTATATTTATTTTTGGTATCGATTTATCAACTTTGTCTAAATCAAAAAAAAGATGATTTATGTTAGTGTATTCATTGATATTTATATTTAATTTTTCAAAAGAAAAAATTGTTAAATTAAGACTCTTTTGTTTAATAATATTTTTAATTTTATCATACTGTATTTGGTTAGATACAACTACAATGGAAGGCTCACAATCTTCAATTATATATTCATAATCTTTTTCAGAATATGTGGTGTATGTTGGTACAGTGATCAATTCAGATAACATTATTGAAAGATCTGCAATAAACCATTCTGGTCTGTTTTCTGAAATTAACAAACATCTTTGGCCCTTATTACTGTTTTTTTTTATCAGATCAGAAAATTTTTTTATTGAAAGAAAAGTTTCTTCCCAAGAAAAAGAACTTTTTTTGTTAGATAAAGACTGTAAAAATATATTTTTCTTTTCTTGAGATTGATATTTAAAGAAAAATAAGTCTAGTAAATTTTCAAAATTGTTAAAATTCATCTATATTGGTGGGCAAAGAGAGACTCGAACTCTCACAGCATTTCTACCATTGGATTTTGAGTCCAACGCGTCTACCAGTTCCGCCATTCGCCCTTAAAAACATTCATTTATTTTTCATATAGTATAAGAACAATAATTATAATAAAAGAAAATATGCTTAGAAAGCTTTATGATAAATCCTTA